>QBMC01000030.1 GCA_003242035.1 Nodosilinea foveolarum
ATGTCACTTCAGCCAAACATAAACTCTTCACTTTGGCTGGATCGTCTGTCTGTACCAAGCGCAAAAGCAAATCGCAGATGCGGCCCTGAATCTTGCCGTTTGACTTGCCTAACTTTGCATAGGGGTGGAAAGTATCGGCGGTGATGGGTTTAACGACTTGAGTAGGCATAGGGTGTTTGGTGAGTTCTGTCTTGTTCTTATTTTATCGCTCTTGTTCCTTCGTTATCTAAATATCTAAATATTTAAGTATTTAGATATTTAGATAACAAACTATTTTAGTCATCTGAAAGCCTATAGAATCCTAGAAACTCATTGAGGGTGGGCGGTGATAATCACAGTGGCATCGAATAAGGGAGGCGTCGGGAAATCGACCAGCGCAGTACATGTCGCAGCTTTTTTTTCAGCTCGCGGCCCCACGCTTCTAATTGATGGCGATCTAAACCGCTCAGCTTTGCAGTGGGCTAAACCGGGCAAGCTACCTTTTGAGGTTTGCGATATTGATGAGGGCGTCATGCTTAGCCGAAAATATGAACACGTCATTATTGATACACCTGCTAGACCTACCGCTGCTGAGCTAGCAAAGCTGGCCAAAGGCTGCGACTTATTAATAGTTCCTAGCACTCCTGATGCGCTCAGTATTGGGCCACTGCTAGAAATGTGCAAACAGCTTAAAGGTCGCAACTACAAAATTCTATTGACGCTGATTCCTCCCAAACCAAACCAGTCCGGTGCTGACGCAAGAAAGGCGATCGCCAAGGCAAAGCTACCTCTATTTGAAACTGGAATAAGGCGGTTAGAGTGCTTCAAAAAAGCAGCGTTAGCGGGCGTACCTGTGGCAGATGTTAAGGGCGATTCTATGGCAGGCATTGCTGCGAGTTGCTATCAAAAAGTAGGTGAGGAAATTCTGAGTAATGACTGAGGAAACCAGATTTGATAGTTTGATAGATGCGCTCAGCAGCAACGATGAACCGACAGACGAACCGGCCAAGGCAAGCAAAAAAGCCGATAAGCAGAAGCCCAAACATAAAGACCCAAACTATAAACAAGTCGGTATTTATCTACCTACGGATCTCCATCGCAGAATGAAGATAGCAAGCGCTGCCACCGACGTAGAAACGAGCGAGATAGCAGCGGCGGGAATAGAACTTTGGCTTGCTGCCAACACATCAGATATCTAGATATTTAGGTATTTGAATATTTAGATATTTAAGTATTTAGATATTTAGATAGTGAAATAAGCAACCTCATTGACATTCCGCTAGTGAGGTTGCTTACTAAGGCGGCAGGCCAGTTATTTTACTCAAGCAACGCTCAGGTATTTAGATATTTAAGTATTTGAGTATCTAGATATTTAAGTATTTGGATATTTAGATATCTAGATAGCAAAGCAAGCAACCTCACTGGCATTCCGCTAGTGAGGTTGCTTACTAAGGCGGCAGGCCGGTTATTTTACTCAGGCAACGCGCTGAAGGTTTTCTTGTCACAGCCAGCGTTCTGACAGATAAAACGACGCTTGCCGTTTTTCTGTACCTTCTGACTATTGAGCTTTGTAGAGCCTTCAGAGCAGCTAGGACACTTCGCGCGAGGCAGTGTGATGGCCACGAGATCATCGGTGTGAACGGGTGTGACAGGCTCCTCGGCGTGAATGTTTCGCATAGGCTCCGCGCTATTATCCTGCAAAGGTTCGCGCGTTTTCACGTCTGACCGCGTGACGGTGTGAAAGGGGGTCTCAGAGCCAGAAACTGCTACACCGTTTTCTGATTCGTATCGGTCGTGGTAAAAGCCAGGGCGAGGCATCTCACAGAGAAATAGCAGGCGTGTATCTGTATCAGCGACCAAAGCAATATAGGCTTGCCCTTGTGCACGACGGCGCTCTAATTCCTTAGTGATTGCTGCTAGTTCATCCTTCAAAAAGATATCCTTCAGCTCATCAATAATCGCTTTGTCTATCATCCCGTTTAAGAAGATAGAAGTAGCGTTGTCAAAGTCATCATTGTTTAGTCCAACCTTGGAGCAAAGCAAACTCTGAGATAGGAAGTAACCCTTAACTTTGTAAGCGCGACCTAGCGATAGAGTGCTAGCCAAGTTGTCAGAAAAGGTCACCGCCATTTTGCTATTGCGGCCCTCACGTCTATCAACTTTCTTGGCTTCTCGGTAGGCTTCTTTGGCTTCATCAATGGCGAAAATCAGCGGTGAGAAGTCGGGGAACTTGCCCCCGGTTTCTACGATAGAGACAGCCTCTAACCGCATATTTTCCATCGTTTCAGACAGGCTTTCGATGCCTTCGATAGTCTCGGTTGGCCCTTTATAATTAGGCTCTAAAGATGACCATTCGCTAGCGGGATATTTCGGATCGAATAGCTCCATCCTGCTGTCAGGCCATAGACAGCGCCCAAGCCAGATGAGGTTGTCGAGCGCGGTCGATTTACCGCTGCCAGTACTACCAACAATACGGAGATGGTTAGCCATGTCTACAGCATTTTCTAGCTGCTTGAGGTTACTTTCAAGCTTGGCTGTTTGCGGCGTGTTCTTTAGCGGGTCAACTGCTAGCCGGTAATGGTAATTGCCATTGTCTAGCGATACCGTTGGCAGCGAGTGAAGCGATAGGGATGACTCGCAGCGGGGCATCAAATTCTTAACCTCGATGCTACTGGTATGGCTGGTAGGCTTCAGCGTCACGAGCAAACCTTTATCGGGATTTGGATCGGTTTCAACCGCCGACATTAGAACGCCGTTATCTGCCAAGAAATCTATCAGGCGATTGCCCATCACATCAGCAGCGCCAAGCCCACCAAAGCGACCGGGCTTTTTAGCTTCAGCTTCTAACTCAGCTATACGAGCTGTGAGTACAGCGGCTTGCTTTTTCCAGTGATGGATAGCTGCCAGGGCTTGCTCATCGCTAGCCTCTTTTATGCCCCCCAGATCCGACAGCTCAGCGTCATATTTTAGCCCTGCATTTTCGAGCGCAGTGTTGAGCGACTTATACGCGGCTGACAGTTTCTGCTTGTCCTCGGTCAACTGCTCAACCTCACCCTCTAGCTCAAGACGTGCCGAACCCGTCAGCAGCGTATCGGCTTTCACCTTGGCGATTCGCTCAGCCATGCCATCATTAGCCGCTGCAAGTGCTGTGCTCAATTCGGATAGCTGAGCGTCTTTGTCTGCGATCGCGCTCTTCAAACTCTGTAGCTGTTTGGTGTACTCGCAAATATCTATGGCAGGCGTAGCGGCCTTATCGCCCACTGCTAGCTCCAAAGCTTTGACCTTGGCAATAAGACCGGCGCGGGCGGTTTGCACCTGAGATAGTTCGATGGCAAGCTGCTTTTTGTCGCGGCTCAAAGTTCGGATACGGGTTTGAACATCTGCCAGCTCCTGTTTAAGCGATCGCACCTGTCTGTCGGTGCTCATGCCACGCGCTTGCTTTTGTCTGCGTGGATCGGCTTTGGCCGTGGCGACAGCGTAGCCACCAAGCCCCATAGAACCGGCTAGACCGATTTGAGACAGCAGCGGATTAGGCATAAAGGCCAGCAGCGCAGATAGGGCGCTAGCGGCCATAGGTGCCGTTATAGGGCTTGATACAATACTCATGGCGAATACTTTTCTTAGTAGTGAGTGTCTGCTATTGCCCGGTGATGTTTGAGGCATCTACCGGGCATTTTGGTTTTGATGAGCGGCCTAAACGTCGATGACCTCTCCTGCCAACTGCGCGGCTTCATTTTGAGCGCTGGCAATAAAGTTCTGAACGCTTGCACGGGCGGCTTGGAGCTTAGCGGCGTACAGATCCTTTTGAGTTGCCAACATGTCACGGCCAAACGTGTTGTAGGATTCAAGCCCTTCTTTCTGAATATTTAGGCTTTCTTGCTTCAGCGCTGTTTCGGCGGTGGCGAACGTTAGCTGATTATTTTCTTGGCTAAGCTTTTGGGCCATCGTTTGCGACTGAACACCGCGCACCGCTTCAGCATGGTTTACACGGTCAGCCAAAGCAGTATTTTTTACGTCTTGCTCCTGACCCTTGATGAGCACCCCTTCAACTTTTTTAGAGGCTAGCTGTAGCTTTGCCGTACGCTCTTGACCGGCTAGCTGCTCAGACTGCTTATCGAAGTCCTCAGAAGTGATAGAAGATAACGCCGATACGTTACTGGGGGTGGCGGTGTTTTTTGCGGGCTTGGTGTTCTTTCGGTTAGCAGGTTTAGTGGGCATAATATTGATATTCCTCTGATTTGATTAGTAATGTTTTTGAGTCGGTGGAGTAATGACGGGCGGCGCGGGGTGGGATAATCTCAGCGCCGCCCCTGCTATATCTAAAGTTCGATAGCAGAGTTACGATCCGCTTCGGTTTCGTAGTCGTACTTTGGAGCGGCCCAAGTCTTGGCCAACTGGTAGCAGGCAATCACACTAGCTTTTGTTTCCGGCTTCCGACTCCACTGGTAGACGTGATTCAGTGCGAGCCAAACCAGAGAAAGCAGCGGCAACACAACCGCATTGAAAGCATCCTTTAGGAAAATCAGAAACTTTCGCACGTTGCCGTATTCCTTCTCTTGCGCCCACAACCACTTCGCCCCCGAACCGGCTTTCTTGAAGGCGCTGCCAGTGGCAGCAACACCAGGACGAGCGGTGAAAGATTCCCACTTGGCAGAAGCATCAGCGGCAATCGGCGCTAGCTCAGTAGCTTGTACAGTAATTGCAGAATTATCAGCAGTTGCAAGTTCGGAAGTTTTGGGCGCGGTCTTATTAGCTTTGGTCATTTCAAAAAACCTAGTAATTGAGTTGAGAAGGCAAGAAGACTTAAGCCAGTGCCTGCGGTCGGGTGGCGTTCCCAGTTCGGCAGTCGGCGGCTTTCGTTTGCCTGATGAAATTACTATAGCTACAAAAGCTATAAGTAAACATTTATTGTCTATACCTATGGCTTATCATTCATCTGGACATTAATAAGCTATAGGTATAGACTTGATGTGTTTAGTCGTATCTGTGGCGGTTACGATGAACACAAATAATCACTCGCATGTAAACTTATGGACGTACCGACAGAGTTAAAACCCGCTACAGCTATGGCTCGTATCGTTTGGAAAATGCGTCAAGTCATGGCGGATCGTAAGATCACCAATAGAGGGCTAGCCGATCAGCTTAAGAAGCACCCCACCGGCATCAGCCGGTTGAAAGGCCAGGACGAACTACCGGCCATCGGCTCTGACGAAATCGAGCGCATTCGCACCGCAATAAATGAGCTGAGTTCGCCAGACTACGGCGAGTGCAAATTATCTGAACTGGTAAAGATTGAGGAGGATTTAGTAAGTGCTTGACAGCCCTAAAACAAAACAAAAAACAGTAATCCTTCCGTTTGGCGATCCGCGTATTAGCTACAGATACGCCAATGACACCAGCTCACCAGCGGAACCTAACCTGCGTGGCGCTGACGGTGAGCAAATCAACGATGATGCTCAGAGCCTGCTGGTTGATGGCGAGGTGGCTATAACGCTTGAAGTGCCTTGGAGTGAGGAGCGAGGGCAACCGGAATACTGGACAGATCGCGAGCTGTACGACGCTTATATAGAGTCAATAGCAGGCGATCGCACTAACACCGATGAGGCTGACTAATGCTTGATCTACTAGCAAAGAAAATCACACTTACTGAGTACTTGCTACTGCCCTATGACGGCGAGCGGACGGAGTTTGTAAATGGGCAAATAGAAAACATGGCCGATGCATCGCCGTTGCACGTTTTCATCACAACTTTCCTAGCCCAGTTCCTTAACGCTCATATCAAGGCACAGGGGCAAAGCCTTCTTTGCCTTGGCCCAACGGGTGTAGAAATTCCGCAAGAAACTAAAGCCAATAACGTGCGATCGCCCGATGCTGTGGTTTGTCGCCGTGACCAATGGCGAGCGATGCGGCATCTCACTAAAGCCGTCTTTGCAGTAGGCAATCCCCCGGCACTGGCAATCGAAGTTGCCAGCCCTGGCAACACTTCTCGGGACACGGTAGACAAGCGGCTAGAGTACGCTTTGGCGCAAGTGCCAGAATATTGGATCATCAATCCGGTTGATGGGTACGTGCTAGTGATAAAGCTGGTAGATGGAGAGTATGAGGATATAGGGGAGTTTCGGGGGAATGAGCTTATTGCTTCTGCTATATTCCCAGCGCTAAAGGTTAGCGCTGCAACGTTGCTAGACCCGGACATAGACGATTTGGAGCAGGCGAGCTAATGGCAAATTTTTTCGGTCTGGCGAGCCAAACCACAGATCCAAAACTCGACCATTAGGGCGCTAGTTATCCAGATTGCCGAAGGCAACCAGCACTTTGAGGTTTTGCGAAATGAAGCGATCGCAGACCGGCGACGAGCAGACCAACGATTTGATGACCAGCTTGCAGAGATTCGCGCTATTGGTGAGCAGAGCAGATCGCTCTTTCTAGAGCTGACTGATACGAACCGGCGCGTCGAGAACTTGGAGCAGGCAAGCTGATGCTAGGCTTTAAAACAGGCTCACCGTAAGACATACTAGATAGTTATCAAGACCTATTAGACATGGAAAAGCCGTCTAAGCCAAAGGCAAAGACGGCAATCCCACTGAAAAACCCGCTACTCTCTCTAATCTTTAATACTGTTTCTTCTTGGGAAGGGAGACGGCAGTGGTTAAAGGTTTCCAAGGAGGATAGACGGGACTCATCGCGCTTTACAGAGCGCTATGAAAGTGATCGTATCAGATTTTCAAGCAGACTGCATAACAACTGGACAAAGGGAAACTAGAAAAAAGACTTTCCAGAACATTGACGCCCGTTCCTCGCCAAAGAACCATCGGTTAAATTGCGAACAGCTAGCGCTTACTGCCTCACCCGAAGAAGAGGCAATATCTTTCGCGATAATCCCAAGATTCATTAGCGCAAAGCTCGCGTCCAGTAGCCATCACTGCTGGCCAGCCTATGATTTTGGCGGACATCTTTCCAGCAGGCTTTACGATCGCTCAGCAGTTGGCTGCACCCTGAAATACTTTGAGCGGTGGCAAAAACCAGTCACCCCACGAGCGTTCGGCGGCGTCACCGAACAAGCGATTCCACTGCGGAATCATCGGACGGGGGCAGTTGCGTGAGCAAGTTTACTCCCACCAATCGCTCCAACGACTGCCCGGTTTGCGGCGACATATCTGGCAAGTGCAGAACCAAAGATGACGGTGGCCAAGCATTTGTCCTATGTGTCACAGAGGGCAGCGCTAAGCAGTTCGATATCGTTAACGGCTATAAGTGCATCGGCAATAAAAACAGCCGTTGGGCCACTTTCACGCTAGACAATGACTCGCCTCAGAAAAGCTATGAGGAACGGCAACAGCTACGGCAGCAACGAGAAGCCGAAGAACGCGAGCGCTATCAATCCGGCTTGAATCCTAGCGACCGGCAAGCCACTCACACGCAGTTATTAGCACAGCTTGCTTTGCATCCTGATGATCGGGCCGACCTGCTACGGCGCGGTTTATCGGCTGCGACGGTTAAACGCTTTCGCAGTGTGAAGCCTTGGCAAAAGCTGACGCAGGAGATCGCACCACGCACCCCCGGTATCGGCTCAGATGGTCAGAAGGTAGCAACTAAATACAGGGGCTACATCGTGCCCGCTCTCGATCTAGAGGGGCGCGAGCTGGCCTATCAGATTCGCAATCGGCAGCAGGCGAAGAATGAACCTAAGTACCCTTGGCTATCGACTTACACCAACCCGGCCAACATCCAGAACGGTGAGCTGCCGCTGACCTATATTCCTGGTGAAGGTTCCGCAATTAATTTGGCTGAAGGATTGCTAAAGCCAATGGTCGCGGGTGAGCGTTTAGGCCAATCGTTTATCGGCGCGGCGGGCGGGATGTTTGCCAGCAGTCCAAAGCAGTTTGAGCAGTGGATCAATACGCTGAACCCAACTGAGCTGATTCTGTGTCCTGATGGCGGCGCGGTCACTAACACCGATGTCATTCGCGAATACTCAAAGCTGGCTGAGCTGGTAGAGAGCTTAGGGCGATCGCTCAAAGTTCGCTGGTGGGGGCAGGCAACGAAGGACGACGGCGACGTAGATGAAATCAGCCGCGAGCAGTTTGAAGCGGCGCAGCTCATCACCTGGACTGAGTTTTTGGCAATGGTGCCAGAAAATAAAAAGCCAGCGACCACAGCGTATGAGAAGAAACCTCAACGTATAAGTGCGCCATTACCCCAAACCACATCAGCTCAGACAAAGGAAAAGCCACAGACTAAAACCGAGTGGTTGAAAGCGCAAAAGCTAGAACGAGATCGCAACGCATACGAAAAAACCGCGTCGATGTTGGGGATAGAAGCCAGCATCGACACCAGCGCCGAAGACTACAAAGCCCAGGCGCGAGCGGTTTTCTACGAGCCACTTAAGCAACAGCTCAAGTACGAAGTTAAGGGCGAACTGATCAGCGGCTTTGCCAGCGAGATAAAGGCGGAAGCAGGTACTAGCCGCACCCTCTCTGTTTACGACTGCTCGCAGGGGACAGGCAAATCAAATAATGCACTCATCCCGCAAGCCCTGCAAACGGCAAAGGACGGCGGGCGCGTTCTCATTATCGTTCCAACTAGAGGACTGGCCACAGAGTTTAAAAGCCGGATTAACGAGCGGGCCGGTGAGGATATCGCCGCGACTCATTTAGATCCCAACTACTACAGCGCGGCTATCGTGGTGAGCTGCCCTGAATCAGCCTATAAATTCAAGGGCCAAAAGTTCGAGCTGATTCAAATCGACGAAGCCAACGAAGGGCATCAGCGGATCGAATCGGCAGAGCTAGGTAACGCAGGGCCGCAAAGTTTAGCTGCATTTAGAACGCTGTTGGCCACGACACCGAAGCTAGCGGTCGCGACCGCAGCCATGAGCGGCTGGACACTCGCAGCGGCTCAAACTATCGGCGGGTTTACGCCGAATGAAACGTACATACAACGTCGCGTTCGGCCTGCTACCGAGATGAATATTGTTGAGTATGGCAACTTCTACCAGTGGCTACAGCGCATCATTGATGCGTTGCGCGAGGGTAAGCGGGTGGCTATCCCAGTCGGCAGTCGTGGCAAGGGCCGGATGATTGACCGGGTGCTGCGAGAGATGTTCCCCGATAAAACCGGCTTGGTGATTGATGGCGCATCCACCTTGCAGAATCAGCGAACGCAGTTTCTAGCCGACCCCGATGCCTTCTTATCGGTCGCGCAGCCAGACTGGTTTATCTTTACGCCGGTCATCAACAGCGGCGTCAGCATCGAAGGCCGACACTTCGATATTCAGTTCGAGTACGCAACGCCGAATGAAGGCGCACAAAGTATTTCTCAGCGGGGCGAGCGGATTAGATCGGCCATTGGTCGTGACGGCACGATGATGGAGCGGCATATCTACTTCAGCCAGCAGGGAGCGCCCACCCTCGAAGCTTACCCGGATGCCTTTAACTGGCAGTATTGGGCGGATGAACTAGCTAATGATGCTAACGCTCCTATGGGCGCGGCGGCGGCGTTAGCTAAGGCGCTAGGCGCTGAGAAGGCGCTGAAGCCCATGCAGCAAGAAGCTGAGAAGTTCGCCGGGATGCGGCCCCACCTGCCTCACTTCATGGCGCTCAAAGCGTTTGAAATCATCTTCAAAAAGGAGCTACTGCACGAAGATTGGGAGCGCTACGGTTGGCACGTATCAGCAGCGCCAGAGATGGACAAGGCGCAAGCCGAACAAGCGCATCAACTCCATCTCTTCTGCGATCAAGTTCGGATCGGACTGATTGAGCAGCAGGGCAGAACCCTGAAGAAAACGAGAACACGAGAGGCTGAAGGCGAGCTGGATGAGATTAATAATCCTTTTCAGGCAACAAGAGCGACTAAAGCTCAGCTCGAAAAGCTGCTCGGCAAAGATTACCTATCGCAGCAAGACAGCGACTTCTTTACAGCGTGGTCAGCCGATAAGAGCGCTAATAATCCCGGCATTGGCTCAGTGGTGCGCTCGCAGCTTATGCAGATTGCCATCAGCGCTCCAGAATCCTGGCAGCAGATTGAGCGGATGAAAGCACTCAAGTTTCTAGCGGGCAAACCAGACCCCGATAGCGATTTGTTTTGGAGTTTGCCAGAGCTACCAGCAGCGGCGCGGGATATTGAGCTAGTGAGCATCATTTCGCGTTGCCCTGGCATAACGGATGTCATCAGCGGCAAAACTGAGCGGTGGACAAACAAAGACCCCCAGGTCGTCGCCGCTGGGCTTTATCTCGTTATTCACAGCAAGCAGCTTGCCGCCAATACCAAACGCAAGGGCTTGATGAAAGGCGATCAGTTCTCTGAGGAGTTGGCACCGGCCAGTCTGTTTAACAAGGCGCTCGCACTGATGGGCTATAAACCGGCAAAGAACCCCAAGCGAGAGGGCAGCGGCGATCGCCAAAATCTTCATCGGCTCGCAGTAGAAGCAGATGCGATCCAAGCCCTCGAAGACCTTAAAGCGGACGGTGAGGACGGGCTGAAGCTATTTAGAGCAAAGCTGAGGGTGATCCGCGCCCAGACACAAGCCAGCATTGAAGCAGCGGCCAAAAGTCAGATTGTCGCTAGAGCCTTGGCGTGGGTTACCGAGAAAACCGGCGGCGAGGTTCAGAAGGCAATTGCAGCGATTCAGCGGCGTCAGGCAGATTTGAATAAAGAATGGCTTACTAAAGTGGGTGACGGCTTGAATCTGGATGTCGAAAAGCTGCCCGATAAGCTGGCTCAGATGGCTTTACTAGGGACAAATACTGCAATCCCACCGCCAACCAGGACAGACCACTAGGTCAATTCGGCTGAAACTAATGCTAAATCCCACTAGGGTGAGCCGCTGCATTGGGCGTAAAAGGGCGATCTCTGCGATGTTTATCCTGAGAAGTTGCGCCGCCTAGTCGAGGTTATACCGCAACACAGCGCAGGCGGCGAACTGGCTGAAGCGTTCGGTCTCAATTCACTGCTGTCGCAATCCCATCTCTCTATCGCTATTTCGTCTCAACCACAGATGGCTACGTATCCAAATGAAGTGAGACTGGAGGGGGGAAAAGGCTAATTCTCAAATAAGATAGCAAAATGCCAGCCCGAAGACGAAAAACTAAAATTGCTGTACTCAAATATCTACAAAGACTTCAAAGGTTTAGGCTAGTTACGCATTCAGCAACGGGTCGGGAGGGCTGAAATATCGCTGAAGGCTTTATGGGTAGCGTATCGTCGGGGGCTGAATCCTTTATATTTTTGACTAAATTAGCTCAGTCTCAGCAGTCTTATGTGCAATCGAGAAACTGGGGCCAATGAGACGGTAGTGCGTTAGACCTGTGGATGAGGATTACAAGAACTTGATTATGTAGGCATTTTATAGAATGCCAAACACAGGTCTAGCGCACTACCCCGTTTTTGAGAACTCATAGACCGCCACCTTGAATTTCACTTAATTCAATTTCATAGCCGCTGGGATCTACGATGTATACGGATCGAGATTTCTCCCAGTCAACAACGCCGTAGGGCATAGGAACCCCCATTGACTCGCATCTTTCAACAATGTCTGAGAAGTTTTGCACATGGAAGCCGAAATGTCCCGTGCCGCCAGGATGCGCTTTTTCAGAATCCTCGTAGAGACAGAGCTTGACAGCATCGTTGCCGATAATTCGAGAGTTTTCTTCTGGTTGCTCTTTTTTGACTTCAAACCCAAAAAGGGTTTGATAGAAAGCAACACTTTCATCTAGGTTCTTGACATAGAAGTTAATGTGGTCGAGGGATGTAACGTTCAAAGAATGTGTGTTCATTTCAATGGGTCTCCAGCAACAGCAAAAATTAGACAATGGTTACTATAGGGAAGTTACCAATCGTCGTATCAAATAACTCGCTAGCCATTGGCGAGTTCAAAAACAACTTGGACGCCTGTGATGACCTGCCATCCAAACAGTAAGGTAATTACGAGGGCGATCGCGATGTGAGTGTAGCGCGCCCATTCTTTTCCTTGCTGCATGAAAGGAGCTAAGGCTGCGGCGTTTGCCATCAGCACTGTCATTCCAAGTCCAACGACGGTATGAGGAACCACATACAGCTTTCCACTATTGAGATACTCAATGCCCAAAACGCCTACACTGCCAGTCGTCATCAACGCTAAGAGAAGAGCACCAAGCCGGTAATGCCTTTTCCCAAACCGCTGCTTCACCAAAGCTTTCTTCAGCTCTCCGGTAGCCGTTCGAGTACGTCGGACTTGGATGCCTAAGTAAAGCGCGTAGAGCGTACAAACGAACACTACCCACATCCAAGCGGGATGGATTGCATAAAGCCAATAGCTCATATCTGAGGTTTCCATATTGTTTGCTAAATATCCGCTATAGGCGCTCTTACACGCCTACGCATAGAAGCTGAGAGGTGTTGATTGCTATGTTCATTTTGCCAATCTCCGCTAACCCGATTTCACTGATCTCGTCGTCATTAGCTCCAGAATGAGCTTTAATAAGGAAAAAATATTTAGGAACTGAATCTCTGATAGCAAAGTGTTTCGGTCTTAGAAACTATTTTGTCTCCGCTGCTATAAAGGAGCCTAATCAAACTTTAAATCGAGCGGTTTTGAGGTAAGTGCCTGGAAGCGCCAGACGAATACGACTGCCGCAATTACCACGGCAATGAGTAAGCCAATCCAAAATCCAACTCCACCTAACCCTTGCTCGTACGCTAGCCAATACCCGCTCGTTAGGCCAACACACCAGTACGCTAAAAAACTGAGTACCATCGGCACGCGGGTATCCTGTAAGCCTTGCAAGGCTCCGTAAGCAATCTTCTGCACGCCATCAAAAAAATGAGCAATTGCCGCCACTTGCATCATCGAGACGGCCAGCACCACAGTGGTTTGATTTTCTGGCGCATACCTATCAATGAACAAGCCGATAGTCGATAGGGGAAATACTAGAAGGGCGATCGCCACTATCATCGTCCAGCCAGCTCCTGTCAAAATGCTGATATATCCAGCTCTACGTACGCCTGATAAGTTCTTTCGGCCCAGCCACTGACCAATCCGGGCAGTGGCTGCGAATGACATTCCTAGAGGAACCATAAAAATTAGATTAATTGTTTGAAATACGATTTGATAGGCCGCTAAGTTATCTGTTCCTAATGCTCCGATTAAGTAGCTAATAACTGTGTAGACACCAATCTCTAGCGCAGAGAATACGCCGATTGGTACACCAAGTTTCAGCAGCTTCCACAACATACCTAGCCTGGGTTTGTGCAGCTCTTGAAAGAACTTATAGGTTCTAAATTGCTGATTTTTAAGCAGATAAATAACCAATGCTAAAAACATTCCCCAGAAAGTTAATGCGCTGCCTAGAGCCAGTCCTGATAGTTCTAGCCTTGGGAATCCAAACTTTCCAAATCCCAGTACGTAATTCGCAAAAATGTTAAATGCGGTTCCTGAAATAACAATTACCATGATTGGCCGAGCATCAGACATAGCTGAAACAACGCCTCTCAACACCGCAAATCCTAAAGCTGGAAACAATCCCCATAGAACAATATTGAGATAAGCCTTCGCTAGACTCACAGTTGTTTCAGTTTGACCTAGCTGGCGCATGACCGTATCAAGCTGAGCAATCGCCAGCATGATAGGAATTGCCAGCAGCAGAGACAGCCATAGGCCCTGCCGAGCAATCTGTTCAATTCTCTTTCGATTACCCGCGCCGTAAGCCTCTGCCGTCAGGGGAGTAACGCTCATTACAAAGCCGCTCGCCGTTATCATCAGTGCAAAGAACGTGATAGATGCGAGTGCGCCAGCGGCCAAGGTTTCTGTACCTAGATGCCCCATCATGACGGTATCGACGACACCGGTCGCGATTTGGGCAACTTGAGCGCTTGCCAATGGAATGGCGAGTTGCGAAAATGCTCGCAGCTCAGTAAGAAGGCTTGAACTAGCTGGATATGAGTCCGTCATGACTACAAAGACTGCTGGCGTTGCGTCTGTGAAATTTACATCTACAATTACAGAGTGAAGGAGTCCTGGGTAGCTGAGCTATCAAGATCCTCTGGAATTTTCAAAATCCTGCTATGTGATTTGGAAGGAGAGCGGCGTACTCATGCCAGAACCCAACAGCGTTGGCAACCGAAATTCCGATCTCCCGATTGTCTCTAGCCACAACTTAGGATGGACAAATCTTGTTGTAGAGGAGTACCAACAACCGTCTGGCGAAATGCAGATGCAGCCGGAGGCTGACCCTGTAATGGTAATGAGCCTCTCCTCTCAGCCACACCGCATTCATCAAACGATGGGCAGTCGCCGTTATACCGGACTGTACCGTCAAGGCGATCTTTGCATCACCCCCAATGGTCTCTCTAGTAGCTACTGTGCTGAAGGCGAAGACCACTATCTATATATACAGATCTCATCGGTGTTCTTGCAGAAGGTAGCAGAAGAGGCGCTTGAACCCAGTACAGGGCGAGTAGAGCTGCTGCCAAACTTTCAGATCCGTAATCCTCAACTAGAGAGCCTGCTAAGATTACTCCAAACCGAAATACGTCAGGAGGGTCGAATGGGATCGCTGTATAGCGAGTCACTGACGAATGCCTTGGCAGTTAGTTTGCTTCAGGGCCATTCTTCGACTCAACCTCGCATCGCCCAGTATGAAGGTGGGCTAGGCAACCGCAAGCTGCTTCTAATCACCCGTTACATCGCCGATACCTTAGAGCAAAATATCAAGCTGGCCGATCTTGCCCAGTTAGTAGGTATAAGCCAATCTCACTTTAGTCGGCTGTTTAAGCAGTCGATGGGGCTAACGCCTTATCAGTATCTCCTGCAACAGCGGATCGAACGAGCGCAGCAGCTTCTGAAACAGACACAGCGACCGCTCATTGAAATTGCTTTAGCTTGCGGGTTTGATAGCCATAGCCACTTCAGCAGGCAATTTCGGCGGGCAACGGGAACGACACCTAAAGCCTACCGAACTTACTAAGAGGCCCCGTTGAAGAATTGGGGCCATTCACCTTAGACCTTTTGATAAAGCCATTGGTTGGGTCGAGGGAGGCTATGACGCCTCGCCCCTCCCAGTTAGATCCGTACGTGCCCGTTTCCGTGCATACGGCTCCCGATGTTCTTAACTGTCGCTTTTGCTCATGTGAACATAGTCGTGGCAACTCTGATGAACCGCTAGAAGGTTGTGACCTTTCCAGTTGTTATGATCGCCATCAATGTGGTGTAGCTCAACTTTCTCACTAGCGAGCAAGTTAAGGTTGCACCGTCCGCATCTATGGCCCTGCTTTCGGATTATCCGAAGAGTTGTTCCGCTGTAGTGCTTGCTATTGCGTTGACTCCAGTAAGCAATGTCTCCATCAAAAGGGGATTTGGTTCCTCTGACGTTGATATGCTTATTTTCAGAACAGCGAACCTTTGGGAACGCCTTAGCTAGCAGCTTGCTGCTGGTGTAGCGGTTCTGTTTAGGTTCCCGGTTGAATACCCGGTAGGTTCGCAATCGCATCGCACTCAGAGAATGTCTGTTGCCACGCATTTTGCAATACCGATGGTAATTTCGCCAGCCTCGGACGATAGGAGCAAGTTTGCTCGCTTTTACCTTGGCACCATAGTTCGAGTGGTTGACGATGTGTTTGACTTTCTGACGGAAAGCTTTGAAGTTCGCCGCTGAGGGTTTACCTTTAAACTTGCCGTTGGATTGCACCTTGAAGTGCCATCCTAGAAAGTCGAAGCCATCTGTCGAGGCGGTTACTCTGGTCTTTTCGGCGCTGATGTTCATTCCTCGGGTCGCCAAAAAGTGGCGCACTCGTTCAAGTACAGCGTCTGCATCATCTTGCGGCTTAAGAAAGAACACCATGTCATCGGCGTATCTCACCGATGGATGGATAGCCTCTATGCCGTTTAATGCGACATTCGCTAACAGCGGACTCACCACGCCTCCCTGCGGAGTCCCTTGGTCGGGAAACGCAGCATCAACGCCCGCTTTGAGACATCGGAAGATGCCAAGTTTCAAGCTACTGGGCGCGATAAGGCGTTTCATGATGGCCCGGTGGTTGATGCGGTCGAAGCACTTTTCGATATCAAGTTCGATGACTCGTTTCTTGATTCCATCCACCCGAAGGCTTAGGTTTAGACATAAGAGCTTCTGCGCGTCATGCGCGGAGCGTCCTGGTCTAAATCCATAGCTCCTGGCATGGAAAGTTGCTTCGTGGGCTGGTTCTAAGGCATATTTCGCGAGGCACTGCCATGCTCTATCTGCCATAGTCGGGACTTTTAGGAGTCTGATTTTTCCGTTCTTTTTAGGAATTGGAATCTCTCGTAATCCTTGATGTCGCCAGTTGTTAACGTTTTGCCTAAGTTGGTTACTTAGGTCAAATCTTTCCTTGAAAGTCAGGGACGATTTGCCGTCAACACCAGCCGTCCGTTTACCCGTGTTCAACTGTGTTACTTGTCGAATGGCCATCATTCTTGCCGAGGTAGATTTCAGTATCAGCTTTTGAAGCGACCGTGCTTTGCGCCCGTCACCTGCTCGAACAGCTTTGTACACGCGTCTTTGCAGGCGGAAAAGACTGCGACGGAATTGCTTCCACGGCAGTTTTTGCCAAAGTTCACTAGCCGAGAGGCTGTGTCTAACCATGCGCTGCGCCAAGTTGTGTAGTCTGAACACCTCAGGTCAATTACGACCTGTCCTACCCGAATCAGAGGCGTTCGGCGGCTCGTCTCGCTTATCCAGGTTTTCGACTTCTCCCTGGAACCTCTGTTTCGTTTTTATTCGTTCCCTCGGTCAGATTGTTATGTCCTTTTAGGTGTAGCCAATTCAACCACTGATTCCCCTGGACTCTGGCAGCTTTCTCTCAGAAGAAATCTGCGGGGATACGCACCAGTCGAGTCAGGGAGGTGTTGTTGTGCCCTGCTCTTCATTGGGTCGCTTTTCTAGGCTCTGTTTCACCGTGAGGACGCCCCGTTAGCGCCAGTGTCACCCCACAACGGATGTCTGATTGCGCCCTGCTCCCAGCTTCACTCTTCAGAGTTCCGAGTCTGGTCGGTGTGGGCAGGTAGGGAGTTACATCTGAGTCTGATGAGCAGGGCTTGCACCTGCATCCAACTGAGAGTTCAGCCGACAACTCAAGGGAGTTAGTGGCTGGAAGCTTTCTTCTATGGGGTTTTATGTCATAGCTCTAAGCTCCAACGAATCGCACCTGAGACATGAAAAGAGACACATTTTTCGAGGGTACAGAAAGGTATACCTTTTGAATAGTTCAAATGTACTATCTAGCGGTGAGTTCTGCTAGCGTAGAGCAAATGTACCATCGAGATAAAAGATTGGGCAGCACTTTGAGAGAGTTGCACCCAGGGACTAATCAACGAGTTTTCCTGCACTTTTTTAGCCCCCCACGATGGGACTTCATTTCGGAACATCAAAAGCCATCGCAGTCAGAATCATTTCACGATTCGGATCATCACGGTGAGCAAAAACATATCTAAAAGACGTTTCTGATTGCTGACCCAGCGTACGTTTGAAATTTGGGTGGCTTTTTGTAGTTTCATCTAATACCGATAGAACGTTTGAGAAATCTTTGTTGCGGCTGAAGATGATGATGGCAACTTTAGTGTCACGCCATGAGCTATAGCCTAGCAACTGATCGATAGTCTCTGTCAACTTCTTAGCACCGCTCCAGAATTTACATTCACCGATGAAAATATTTTTTCCATCTGATCGAATGAGAATATCCGTTTTACCCTCGTAGTTAAAGGTTTCACCGGTTGCTTGGCCATCATAGTGGCCGTTGAGTTGAACCAAGAAGTGCGTTCGCAGAGCCTCTTCATCCATAGAAACAAAAGCGGACGGCGAACGCTCCATTACAGTAACCATGCTCTGAATCACCGCTAAAATATGGTCATAATTAGCAAGATCTAGTGTCGGCTCTGGCTCGTATGGTTTAGTACTTGCCGCCGGGGGCTTAGGTGTGATCTTTCGCCGCACTTCTAGCGCTGTATAAGTTTTCGGCGTGTCAGTTCGTTCTCTTAAATTGAAGCCTAGCGATGCAACAAGATTTTGATTGGAGAGCAAACTTTGTCGGCGCTTTTCAATCGACTGCCTTGCAATTGACTGTAGCGCCAAGGTAAGAGAGGCTGCATCTCTGCGAATCGTTGCGAGATAGCTTTCGATACCGTCTAACGTCCGATCAGTATTAGTGCGAATTTCGCCTGCACTTAGGTTAGTCCCTCTACTCACCATGCTTAGGTTGCCAGAAAGAACACTAGCGATGAGTGGCATACTCGTCCAGGATGTAGGCTGAATCTTGAACACACTTCCATCGCCATCAAAAGGCACCAGTATCTCAACTTCTATACCAGGTACAGGAGCTGCATAGCCCGTATAGCGTGCAAATGAGTTGGGCATATTCCGCACGTCAATTTGAGTCTCTCGCTGGTCAGCAAGTATCTCATCACGACGTAAAGTCGGTATATCAATCGAGTACTTCTCAACCAAGTAGTCGCAAAGATCATCAACTGATGTGTTGAGAAGGCGGTCGCCATCTATTGATGCAACTTCTGCTTTCAGCTTCTGCTTTATATTCTCTGCAACATCAAACCAAATCTGGCCAGAAAAAAGAGAATTTTCACGACTATTGCTATACATCAAAAATTGACTCGTAGGAACTAAGTTAGTGACTTTTACTTGTCGTAGCATGGCCACCGAAGCCATAGAGTTTGACTATGGCTTCGGTGGGCCTATGCGCTTCCAAGTTCGACCACCTTCTTGAGTTGGAGGCAATGGCTTATCTCCTTCCTCCATAGTGACCTTGCGCGGCTTATGGACTTCGCCACCCCTTGGGCCTTGCTCCTTGTACTCTCCAGGCTTGTTGGGCTGTTCACCGGGTTTCTGCAAATTAGCCATTGTTATTTTCTCTGTGAAACGATTTTCAGTACTGATTCTAGTACATTTATTTAAGAAAAACCGCTATTAGTAGCGTTACAAGCATCTTATGAGTCCATATATAGCGTAAACCTCAGATATAAGCTCACGCGCTTATCTAACAGGACACGGCCAGACTACTCAACATTAATAGAGGTTGTGAAGAGCGTTAGTTGCTTGTAACCGCCAGGTAGCCGGATCGGAATTCCAGACGTGCTAGAGATCCACTGAATCCACGTTCGGATCGTTTGCGACCGCCTAGAACAGGTATTAGCGTCCCTAAGCTCTTCAGGAAAAACTAGCTCTCGGATTGTCTCCTGATTGAACTCGTCATCACCTTCAGTGGTTGCATTAATAACCTTCCATACAGGTCGATAATTGAGCATCGCTATAGTGAGAAGCTTGTTTTGAATCTGAGCGTCAGTGGACGTTGCAATATGCCTGCCACGCTCAGTCAACACTGGAATTAGCTTTCTGCCGTCCTGATGAGATTCAACTAACTTTAAAACGTCCAAAGCTTGTCGAACGTACTGACCGTGGCGAGAAATATACTCTCTCTTCTTTCCCCTGTGTCCCAGATGATAGCCTAGTTCGTAAGAGTCAGTTGTACCCCCAGCTATAAGCTTCAGCGCCTTTATCAGCTTTGTAGGTGAATCGCACTGAGGCACGATATCAATTACGTCATTGTCGTCCCATTCATCAACGATTGAAAACCGGCTCTGGAGTAGTTCCGCAGACTTCACTTTCAAATCAATCAGTTTGACTACGCCCCTTTGAGGATCGGGAACGTAATGAAGGAAGAACGTTCTAGCAGAGATTCTGTTAATGCCGCCTCTGAAGTAGTCTGTCCCAGATACTTGACCGTCCCGTTTTAGACCTTTCAGAAAATGAGGTAATTCGCAACAAACCTCATCAGGGTAATGCTTCTCCAGATTCTCGATTTTACTTTTCAGGTCTGGATCAGAATATTCAAGGTCGAACACTGTGTAGCCTCCTAGCTATAGTTTGAAACGTTTTCTTCTGCCTGAATCTCGTTGCTGACATTCAGAATTTTGCTGGTTACTTCTGAGATGGGGATTGAAAGATGTGGAGCTAACCGAGGGCTAACAAATACCGCAGCTCTACGGGTGTGATATGTCAGATAGATACAGTCAACATCGACCTGTAATTTCTCCCAACACTCCGTCAACTGAGAGCGAAACTCAGAAAGCGATATCTCTTCTGAGTTTACAATCCATCCCTCTTCTTCAAAGCCTGCTACGTCCTTGAGCGGCAGGAGAAAACCCACCACCTGGCCGTAGTACGTAGCGGCTATACGCTTTAGTCCTAGTTGAACTTGTCTTTTGAACTTGGGCAGTCCCGTTCTCAAATCAGAGATAGGCAACTGCTTAAAGGAACTCATGTTCTCTTCCTCATTTCTTTTCCGTCGAGAGTAAGCTTGCAAATTTAGCTTACCTTACAAATATAGCGTGTTTTGCAAATATTACATTTATATTGTGTGATGCTTTTGTAGAGGGCATCTGAGAGATTCACTTTTAACTTAGGATGCCTGACCTGTACAGGGGTACGAGTAGTTTGGACACTGTTAGAACCCAGTGATAGGTAGCTTCGTCATAGAACGCCTCCAGTAGCTCGCCGCTACGGTCGAACACCATTACTCAAAAGTCTGGGCGACGCGCAGCACACTCAACAGCTTATTGATCGCCTGCGTCTTACCGCTGCCATAAAGAAGCCCAAGTTAAACCAGCGGGGGCACTTGAACAGAAAATTATAGTTATGAAATATGGGACAAACTTGGTCTAGAGAGAGTGCAGAAACAAAATCCTGTCAGCAATGTGGCTCTGTATATGAGGTGACGCTCCAACGTTTTCCGATGAGGGATTCGGATTACTTTAACTGTGAGGTTTGGTTACGAAATAGAAAGGTGGAACTTCACTGAAGCCCCTAGTTTTAAGCTAGTCGAACGAGGTCAATTATCCGAAAACGCAACTATAGAGAAAGATATGGATTGATTAGATTTCGCTATCTAGGTTCAGACGCTCGACCAGTTGCTCCGCGAGGCAAATAGTCAAGAACACAAAACCGCTGTAAGCTCTATTTACAGGGAGTTACAGTGGTTTTATGGTTCAGACTAAAGACCTAGTAGCGCTGAAGGGTTCTTCTGGTTTAGGACTGGATTGAACTGGCGATAAGCAAACGCTTCGGCCCGGTCTAGATGAAGCGGATAAATCTCTATCCAGTCCAAACGCCAGTCTGTACCGTAGTGCATCATCAACTTCGGCAAAACGTGATGGGTCTTCCATCGCTGCTTCAGATTCTTAGTTTGACCGACATAGACAACTTGTCCACCGTGCCATACCCGATAGATAGCGCTGATAGCAGGCAGATTAAGTAGGTTAGTCATCATTCTCAGCCATCCTGTCCATCGCTACTCGCTCCGGAGAGAATACAAGCTGTTTTAAACTAGCAGTCTCGGCCTTGCGCCGTGCTGCTGAGATCGCCTCTAGGTCGGACACGTTGATGCCTAACCACTCACCGTCACAACGCAGCCGATTGAGAACGGACTCCCAAGCCTTGCGCGTCCGGAAGTCGCGGTTCTTTGATAGCGTCGGATACTTCCGCTTCAGTTCGGGCGTCGTCGCTGCTCCGGAAATGGCGTAGCACTCCTGCTTTATCGCCACTAGCTTCATCTGTTTGATGCCAGTTGCTCGTTTGCGAGTCTTCTTCTCAGACATCGGAAAGCTGCTCCTCTAGTGCGCTCAGCTTAGCTCTGGAGTTGGCTTTGTAGACAGCTCTTACTTGGGTGCGAATTTCAGGACTAGCGGCTTCAACTACTTTCAAAATCAACTCTCGCTGACGGCGATAGCGCTCGTTCCACGATTTGTACATTGCCTGGGACTGCTTCAGCTTTTTCGTCGCGTCGTGGATCATGGCTAGATCCACACCCTCATCCAATCCAAGCAACTGGGCAAGCGATCGCGAAAACTTGGCAAACGGCGTATTGGCTCTGCCTTGAATCAGATCTACGTTCTCCTCCCGGAAGGCTTGAATGACCACATCAGCGGCACCTTGAGTCAGCGCCTTGTTCTCTGCCGGGGTGACGTTGCCGTACTGCTGTCGATGCCAGTCAAGCAACTCATCGTAGTTAGTCGCCCGGTGGCGTAGGTAGTTGAAGGCTTGACGAGCACCATAGTCGTTGGGAACTTGAGCCAGTAGCTCGGGTTGAACCAGCCGAACGGAGCGTCTAAGTTGTTGAGCAGTCGTGAGTTGATTTACCATCAGCGCTGTATTTATATCAAAGCGATCCTCTTCGTACCGTTGAGTTAGCGAGCAAACGCTGAGATGGCACCAGTTGAGATCTTGAATATCCTTGACTACGTTCTAGCTTATCCGCAACGGCAGTGCCTAGAAGCCGTGCCGGTTATAGGTCAAAGCTTCAACTGTTCTTGATGCAAGCTGAACAATTAATACAGTGCTCTCTAAATAGTTTTTTTACACAACCACTCAGAAAGGCGTAGTCCACTCCGAGACAAGCAAAACTTATTGTAGTTCTCCCATATTTAGCGATCGCCTCTCCGCTACAATTCCATCCCTTGATCGCGCTTCTTAGCCTGCTTCTTCTGCCGCTGCTTCGACGGCTCCTGACGCTGAACTGGCTCCTGCTTTTTCTCAGTAACTGGCACTGGCTTTTGCGCGGTGTCTATCTCAGCGCAGCTCAGTCTTTCATCTATCGAATCTTGCATGTCTGCTGTCTTCGCCGATAGCTTTTTCGTGGTCTCGCTGATAGCTGCTAGCGTTGAGGAAAGCTCATCCATCACAGGCGACTCTGATAGCACCTTGGCCTTTCGATGCTTAGTTATGGCAGCTACCAAATCATCTACCCACCCTGGCTTTTGTAGATGAGCTAATGAATCGGTCGAATCGAGATCGTGCAGTTGAGACAGGTCACTTTCTGTATTGCTGGCAGCGCTAACTTCAGGCTGTAAAAGCGATCGCTCAGAAAGCTGCTCGGCTGCTATTTCTACTTGCAGTTTTTCCTGCTCTGCCGCCTGCCGTTCGCGGTCGAGGTTCATTGCGCTGATGCGGCGTGACTCATCGCCTACTCGCGTCTGTATTCCTCGCGCTTCCATCTCCATTACTTTTGCACCCAGATGAATCTGTGGCTCGCGCTCGATGCCCTGCTCTTTCAAACTGCGGTGGTCTATCCGTGCTTCGTAGCCTGCTTGCTCTAGCGCTTGGTTTGCATAGTTGGCCCAGTCTGCACGATAGGCTCTAATCGCATCGCGCTTGTTCCACTTTCGGGCTTTCCTACCAAAGCCTTCCTCGTTCACTGGCCGCATCGTCAGCATGATGTGCGCATGGGGATTGTGGCTGTTGAAATCGTGATAGCCGATGTCCGCTATCATTCCCTGACTGACAAATTCATCCTGCACATACTCACGGATCAGCTCCTGCTTCTGCCGATGACTCAGCTCTGCGGGTAGCGCAATCATGATCTCGTTACAGAGCTGCGAGTCTTTGCGTTTTTCATTCTGCTCGACTTCGTTCCAAAGTGTCACGCGATCGCCCAGCCGCTCCGGTGCTTCCTCTGGCTTCAATATCTCGCTGTCATAAATATCTTTTTTCCTGGTGTAGTCATGCACCGTGCCTGTCCGCTTGTCCTTCACCCGTTCGCCTGAGCGGTACGCCGCTGCTGCTATGGCGCTTCGCCCAGCGCTGCGTCCAATCACCTGCATTCTGAAACTGTAGATGGCCATTTATGCAGTGCTCCGCTCTTAAGGGTTCAAGGGGCACAGCCCCGGCGCACGACATCGCTTGCGATGCATAGGTGCGCTATTGACGTTCTGGAAGAACATCCAGCACTACAGAGTCCTAATGCCTGAATGCCGGAAGCTATTTGCCAAATACTCTAGCTAGCCATATCTTCTGAGTAAAGGTACTGCTGAAAATTAACAAAGGTCTGATTGATCGTATTGACGTTTCCCAGCACCCTAACCGCATCCTTAATAGCCCGATACTTCAGCTCCAAGAGCTGCGGCAGCTTCGAGATATCCAGTTCCCCTACCCCCTCCTTCACGTACTGCTCCAGCACAAAATCCAAAAACGCCTGCTGCTTACTATCGGCATAGTGAGAAAGAATCAGCGCTCGTCGAGCTGTGACCCGCTCCTGACGGCTAATCGGTGTATCGGCATAGGCAATAAAAGCCAGCACATCATAGATATCGCTATCACCCGCATCAATTAAACAACTGATCTCAGTGAGCTGCGCCTCGGCATAGCCCTTCTCCGCCAACCCTGCCAATAGTTTTTTGCGGGTATCAGGCAGACTCCATAAGGTTCTCAGCTCCGCCTCATCCTGAAAGAGCGTCGGAATGTCACCAAAGAGCCGCTCAATAAACTCAGCCGCCGACATCGGCTTCCCCTCTGGACTCCAGAAAGATGTTTGTATCTGGTGCGAGATCGCCCGCTCCTTCCCATCGGCCAGCTCAATCTTTATTCTTTGAGGGCGCAGCCGCTCCGAATCAGGAAGCGCTTTCTCACCAGGAGTATCGTCTGAAACTGGCTGATCGTCTCTAGGCGTCACCGGCTCAGGCGCAAGCGGCTCCCCATCCCACTCGCGGTCATTAAAGTGCTCATAAGCCTTGACGAAATCATAGATAGTGAAATAATCCTTGCCATCGAATAGACGAGTACCGCGCCCAATAATCTGTTTGAACTCAATCATCGAATTAATTGGCCGCATCAACACAATGTTGCGAATATTGCGAGCATCGACACCGGTAGAAAGCTTCTGAGAAGTGGTCAGAATGGTTGGAATCGTCTTCTCATTATCCTGAAAGGTTTTGAGCTGATGTTCGCCTCGCTTGCCGTCATCAGCAGTCACCCGCACACAGTAGTTAGGATCGCTGCTGACCTTCATTTGATTAATCAGATTACGCACCGCTAACGCATGGTCTTGAGTCGCACAGAACACGAGTGTCTTCTGCCGCTGGTCAATCGCCTCCATAAAAATCTGAACGCGCTTCTTCTCCCTAGCTTCGATCTCGATAATGCGATTAAAGTCAGCCTCGGTATAGGTCTTCTCCTGATCCAAATCGCCCTCAATGAGATCGTCATCGAGGCTGTACTGATACTCGTCCAGAGAAGTTTCAACCTGCCTAACCTTGAAAGGCGTCAGATAGCCGTCATTGATGCCCTGCTTAAGCGCATACGAGTAAACCGGCTCACCGAAGTAGTCATAAGTGTCCGCATTATTTTCACGCTTCGGCGTCGCAGTCAGGCCAAGCTGTACAGCAGGCGAAAAGTACTCAAGAATACTGCGCCAGTTGCTCTCATCTCTAGCGCCACCGCGATGGCACTCATCAACGATGATGAAGTCAAAAAAATCAGATGGGTAGTCACCAAAATTAGGCGCAGGATTACCGTCATCGTCCTTTCCAGCCATAAAGGTTTGGAAGATAGTAAAAAAGACGCTGCCATTTTTGGGAACGCGACCCTTCTTAGTGATTGCATCTGGGTCAATGCGGATAAGGGCATCTTCAGGAAACGCACTGAAAGCATTAAAAGCCTGATTCGCCAGAATATTACGGTCAGCCAGGAAAAGAATGCGAGGACGACGAGTAGGCCGATAGCCAAGATTCCAACGGCTTTGAAAAAGCTTCCAGGTGAGCTGAAAAGCAACAAAGGTTTTACCCGTGCCGGTGGCCATCGTCAGCAGAATGCGATCGCGTCCTTCTGATATCGCCTTCAGTACATGCCCAATCGCGATGTGCTGATAGTAGCGAGCATCCCAGGTGCCGCTGCGATCTTCGAATGGAATGGCAGCAAAGCGATCGCGCCATTCGTTCTCTGTCGTAAAGGTTGAGTGCCACAGCTCATCAGGCGAAGGATAGGCGGTGATATAACCTTCTTCACCAGTGGTCATGTCAATTTGATAGAGGCCGTCGCCATTCGTGGAGTAGGCAAAGCGAATCTCTAATTTGTCGGCATAGTCCTTGGCTTGACCCACCCCCTCGGTATCGTTAGAACCGCGCTGCTTCGCCTCAATAACGCCGAGCTTTTCACCTTTGTATTCCAGTACGTAATCGGCATAGTTAGCAGCAGCGCGTCTACCGCCCCCGAGCAGGCGACCGGGTGCAATCATCTCTCTGCGTACGCGGCTCCCGTCTACCACCCCCCAGCCTGCTGCTTTGAGCGCGGGGTCAATCAGTTCGGCGCGGGTTTCGGCTTCGTTCATATTGAGATGAGTCAAGGGCTAGGACGCTGCAAGCTTGAGTAAATTGCGAACACAGTGTATTCACAATTCGCGAGCTGCTGGTGATATCAGGCTGATAATGTTCCCTGCTGCGGACATCTATCAAACCGATGGAATGCCGTTAAAAGCAGGTCGATACGATGATAGAGCGTCCTCCTAGAACGAGCTGTGATTTGTTCGTGTGCCTAACTTTTTACTTGGTTGCAGAAATGAGCTGAATCAGTTCGATATGGAAGATGCTGTCGTAGGTGAGGGATAGATAATTCACTCCCATTGTTGTAGCTCTACTTCAGGCAGCAGCTCGAAGAAGGCATCATCGACATTGCCTGTACTCAGGTCGGGCTGACGCAGTAGATGAGGTTCTGTGCTGAGGCTTAAGTGAAAGATAAGCTTTTATGATTTGCTTTAAAGCACTTTTTTCTTTCTAGAGAGAGGGATTGAGAGTAGAAAATTTGACCGTGTGG
The DNA here is from genome assembly GCA_003242035.1 of Nodosilinea foveolarum. Classification (GTDB taxonomy): domain Bacteria; phylum Cyanobacteriota; class Cyanobacteriia; order Phormidesmidales; family Phormidesmidaceae; genus Phormidesmis; species Phormidesmis foveolarum. The sequence continues at coordinate 26,577 of QBMC01000030.1, forward strand.
ATTTGCTTTAAAGCACTTTTTAGCAATGATGGGGCGGCTGATTTCATCTAGCTTGGAATTATCGAACACCCACCAGAGCAGGATGTGTGTCAATCAGGCAGCTCATTCCCATCGCTGTAGCTCTGTTTCAGGCAGCGGCTCGAAGAAGGCATCATCGACATCGCCAGCAATTAGACCGGGCTGACGCGGTGGCTGAGGTTTCTTACCAAGGCCCAGACGAAAGTAGTGAATCAGGTCATAGATTTCAGCGAGCCTGTCTTCGGGAATATCCTGTAGCTCTTTAACGACTTTTTGAATTAGCATGACGCTCCGAAGATCGGGGGATCGCTTGAGTGGCTGAGATGTGAACTGGCTTAGCTCCTTTCTATGTATAGGAGAGGTCAATGCTTCTTATGCGGCAATTTCTTCCTTAGCGCGGGTGGCCTCGGCAGCAGTGACGGCGGTGAGTTCGCCGGTAAAGGCTTTTTGCAGGATGGCTTGCTTGAGTTCGTTGAGGGCGGTGAGTTTTTGTTGGTAGATGGCTTCGAGGCGTTGGGTTTGCAAAGAAAGGCGGTTCAATTTATCTGCGATGGCTACTTGCTTCTCAACACTTGGAAATGGGAACTTCTCGTTTTGAAATGTTCCTAAATTTATATTGTCCTGGGCACTACCTTTGCCTTTCGCTTTAATTCTGGCTTTCACTGCTTGAAGCAGATATTCTATGAAGTCATTAACCGCGAGCTTATCGTTGACAACAATCCCAATCAGGCTGTCCGGGAAACATGCATCAAATCCGAGAATACCTGTTTCGGCTATATTAGCGGCAATCGTTATACAAATAGTTCCTTTAGGCCAAAGCTTGCTCTGAGCCAATCCAGTTTCGCTGTAAAACTGTGAGCATTCAGTCACGACATGATCGCAGTTTCTGACATCACCAGTTTGTATAAACGGATAAGAACCGCCATATAGTTTTGGGTCGTTTCGTGGCCTGTGCTTTGATTTGCCTCTTCCAAAATCAAGAGAAACTTCTTTAAGAGTTCGTTTTTCCCAGCCCTCACCATTCTGAGTAAAAACGACATCTAGATAGCTTTCGAAGAGGTCGCGGGCGTTGGCGAGGTTTTTTTGGGTGTTAGCGATCGCATCATCAATCCCCGCAAACACCTCATCCAAAATCGCCACAATCCGCTTTTGTTCAGATAATTTTGGTAGAAAAACTTTGCAGTCTAATATCCTTTTAGGCGCAGTATGGCGAACCATTGTCCCTGTTGCAGTGGACTTTACACCATTGCCAAACATTCTCGTACGGAAAAAGTAAAAGAGGTATTTAGGGCTTATTGATTCGTCCTTGAAGAGAACGCGACCAATTCGTTGATTGTGTAAGATGTTGGGGCTATCGATAAATGCAGGCTTTCCAAGAATTTTCATTTTAGAAGATAGGTCAGTCATAACGACTGTTAGATCGCCTATATCGAACAGATAACCTTCTGGAGGAGAGTCGCCAGTAAACCGTTTGGTATTTTTTGAACTAAAGTGTAGCTCGCCATTTTCCGAATAATTGCCTGGTGTTAAAACGATTAGTTTTTCTTTGCTGTTGCTCTTTTCAAAGTCAGCACCTTTGAAGGCAAAACCGTGTGTGATATCGATTAAATCAGACAGTTTTATTTTAGCCAAGTCCCTATAAGAGCTATTTGTATTAGCTTTCAGCGACATACCAACCCTCCAATCCCAGTCAAAATCCTCGCACTCTCGGCATCCAGCGCCGTAATCTCATCTATAATTGCCCCTGGTTCCCGCAACGGCTCAGCCTCCGGCGCATTCGGATTTTTCACCGACAAGTCAAAGCTCTCCGCATCTACATCAGCCGTATCCACCAACCAAGACTTCTCACCCTCTGCATTCGCCTTCTGCAACGCTACAAACTCCGCCAAATCCTCATCATTCAGCGCATTCGTTTTCCCCATATTCCGCCCTGGATCGAGCTGGTAATACCAAATCTTCTGCGTCGGTGCCCCCTTCTCAAAAAACAGCACCACCGTCTTCACCCCAGCGCCGATAAACGTCCCGCTTGGACAGTCCAACACCGCAAACAAATTACAGCTCGTCAAAAGCTCCTGCCGCAGCACCCTACTGGCATTATCCGAATTCGACAAAAACGTATTCTTAATCACCACCGCAGCCCGACCCCCCGCCTTGAGGATCTTGATAAAGTGCTGCAAAAACAGAAACGCCGTCTCCCCCGTCTTAATCGTAAAATTCTGCTGAATCTCCTTTCGTTCCTTGCCTCCAAACGGCGGATTTGCCAGAATCACATCAAAGCGATTCTTATCTTGAATATCATCTAAATTCTCCGTCAGCGTATTCGCATGAATGATGTTGGGCGCATCAATCCCATGCAGAATCATATTCATGATCGCAATGACATACGCCAGCGACTTCTTCTCTTTGCCAGTAAACGTCCTCGTCTGCAACGTCTCTAGCTGCTTCGTCGTCAGCTCGCCCTTACGCAAATAGGCATAGCTCTCACACAAGAACCCCGCCGAGCCACAAGCCCCGTCATAGATCTTCTCGCCAATTGTCGGCGCAATCACCTCAATCATGGCTCGAATCAAAGGGCGCGGGGTGTAATACTCACCGCCATTGCGCCCCGCATTCCCCATATTCTTAATCTTCGCCTCGTACAGCTCAGACAGCTCGTGTTTCTGCTCCTGCGAGCCAAAGCTCAGCTCATCAACGTACTCCAGCGCATCGCGCAGGCTGTAACCGCTCTGAAACTTATTCTTAATCTCGCTAAAAATCTCGCCAATCTTGTACTCAATCGTATCCGGCCCCGTCGCCCGCTGCCGAAACCCCCGTAGATATGGAAACAGCACGTCATTTACATACTCAATCAGGTCATCGCCCACCAGCGCTTGATCCTCATCCAGCTCGCCATCATTCTTTTTCGGAGCCGCCCAGCTACTCCAGCGATGCGCCTCATCAATAATGAACGAATAGGACTTACCGACAAGCTGCGCTTCAAGCGATCGCTCCTCCTCCAAATCATCGAGGTACTTCAAAAACAGTAGCCAGGACGTTTGCTCGGTATAGTCCAGCTCCGTCGTACAGCCCGCCTCTTTCCAGAGCACATCGTCTATATTTTTGAAGCTTTGCTCGAACATATAACCTTGGCTTTGAACGTTTTAGGCGCGGACTCACATCGGGCCACCGTTCACTATAGGGACTCGCTCATAAGTCATGCAAGGATTTACATCAACCGTATAGCCCGAATAGAGCAGGCAGTAACCCTCTGACATCAAACTGGTTAAAGTGATTCAATCCCTGAGCGCTTCAGACAGACGAGCGGTGTGGGCACCTGTATGAGCCGCGATTGCCATTTAGTGAGCCGCTGCATAGATTGCAATTGTGAGATCGCCTCTTATCTGACTAACTTTTCTAGCATCGTAAAAGCCATCTCACCACGGATGAGTCAGATCATAAATTTGTAGCGCTAATTCGTGGCTGCTTCGAAAGGGTTGCCAGCGTGGGTTATCTAAGCGAGAAGGGCGTGGCTGGTAGGTCTTTGTTTGACGCATAGTGTTTCTAGCAGGCGTAGCCGCTGCTTTTCTAGGTGGAGGCGTCGATGTATCACGGCTGCTATCACCGTGCGTTCTGGTCAGTCTAGGCAGTGGGGAAGAGAGCATTATCTATTGAGGAGTGGACAAACACATCCGTTGTACATCAGGTGTGCCAGAACCGCCAGATCCATAGCGCTAAATTAAGCTGGTAGCTACAGGCAGTAGGCCCACTTTGCCATATCTTGCTATCGCTATGGAGATACGCCTAAAGCTGGTTTTGAGACATTCCAAAGTCGTCTTAGAGCTATCCCTGATATGCCCGTCCGAACTGCCGTTGGTAGATAGTCCTCCTCTGCCTGCACCTCCACTGGCAAGCAGTTTTCTGATGGCTACGAGCGGGTTAATTGCGCCGGATGAGATCTCGTGTTGAGCTGCGGCTGATCATATTCTGTCTATGTGGAGTGGCATTACTCCCAAGCGTAAAAAGCCAATATGGAATAATGCCATTTTTCTAAGAGTGATCGCCCAAGCGACCTGCACGAGAACTTCGAGAGCAACCATCTGATTGAGAGCGGGGAAGCCCTGCGAAACTTTCCCTGTCTTCACCGGAGATGAGACTAATAAACCTTAGCGGGTCACTACGACTCTTCAGAGGGCTTAGCGGCCTTGGACTTGCGCTCAAATGCTTGGATGTTCGGGTTCTCTAGGATGAACCCCTCGGGCGTGAGTTCACCGATGCGGCCAGTAATTGCCGCCACCCACGATTCATACTGCTCATTAGCCGTCGTAAGCTTTTTCCAGACCTTCGGCTTCACCGTGGTCGACACTTCGCGCCCTTCACAGTCAATCGTGAAGCGAAGCCAGCCGTTTTCTACTGCCTCTGAAGTCGGCAGCTCACTAATTTTTATCGTGGCCTCTAGCTTGCCAGGAACGCTCATAGGAACACCTCAATATGGAAACGCTTTCTAACATAGCTGCCTACGCCCTATAGCGAAATAGCTATCGTGGCCTCCCCGTTTCGAGCTGCTTTTTGAGATCGAGCCAATCGTCAAATAGCTAGAGCGGTTCGTTCCCTCTAGTCACCTTAAACCTCAAATTTGCAAACCTGGGCAACGCGCTCCCGTCCGTCTTCGAGGGAAGCGCCATCAAGGACATCTTGAGCGATCTTAAACAAGCGATCGCCGACTGAAGGTGAAAGCCGATCCGTTTCAATCAGACCCACCATGTTGCTAACCATCTCTACGAACATGGCTCTGCTGTGGAGGTCTGCAAAGGCTTGTCGCTTGAGGTATTTGCTAGTGCTAAACCCAGCGGCTAGCGCCTTTTTCTCTATCTGACTTTTTTCGCTTTCTGAGCAGTACACCTTAATGATCATAAGCAGGCCCGTTTTGCCATATCTTGCTACTCCAAAAACCCTAAGAAAACTGCACTGAGGATCGTC
>QBMC01000031.1 GCA_003242035.1 Nodosilinea foveolarum
TAGGGGCGCAGCCATAGCATTAGAAATGTGAACAGGAATAGTCTCTATTCTACAAGACTATCTTATGAAAGATTAGACTGACCTACTTACCTGCTAACTACTGGGCGCAAGACTATATCGTCGGACTAACAAAACTCAACATTATCAACGGCTTCGGCGACGGTACTTTTCGCCCTGACGAACCCGTTACCCGCGCTCAGTTTGCAGCGATCTTACGCAAAGCCTTCTTACAATCGCAGTCAACGACAGCCAAGCCTTTCACCGATGTCCCCCCAAAATACTGGGCCACCGATGCCATCTATGCCGCGCGTTCTGCGGGCTTTCTCTCTGGCTACCCAGGCAACCGATTTGCCCCTAACGAAGCCATCACAAGAAGAGACGCGCTGGTTTCGCTAGCTAACGGCTTAAAGTACGCCGACGGTGGCCCAGACATACTGTCTTACTATGGAGATGCCGATAACATTCCAGACTATGCGCTCCCCAAGATTAGGGCCGCAGCTAAAGCTAATATTATCGTTAGCTATCCTAGCATCGATTATTTATATCTAAATGATTTTACCAGCCGCGCCGATGTTGCGGCCTTTGTCTATCAGGCATTAGTCAAAGCCGGTAGAGCGGAGCCTTTAGCTGCAATAGATCGCTGGCAGAGACAACCTATCGTGAGGCTGCCAACCATCTCGGCCCAGATGAGCCTTAGTCAGACGGGGCAGCAGCTAGCGACTATTCCTGCCAATTTTACGGCTAGCGGCACGGCGTACGGCAAAAGCTTTCAAATATGGAATACTCAAACCGGCCAACTGATTAAAGAGATTACAGCGCCCAATCAAACTCGTTTCGACAACATTGCAATGAGTCACGATGGTAAACAAGTCGCCGTGGTTTCAACCAACTCATCGACTAGTGTTAGGCAACTATCCGTATGGACGGTAGCAACGGGCGAACCGCTCTGGCAAAAACCATTAGATCTGACTCAACAAATGTCTTATTCTTCTAGCTCTGGTCGGTCGCCTGCTCAAGTGGCTTTCGCCCCGGATAACAGCGAGATTGCTATCTTGCTAGTGGTTGACTCTCAGGCGGTCGATAGCTCTCCGAACAGTCAGCTACGCTTTTATCGGGCGAAAACTGGCGAGACTGTTCAATCGTTAGACATAGAGGCCGCCGATTTCACACGGCATTCTGGAATTATCTTCAGCCCGGATGGTCAGTTTCTTGCCAGTACTCAACTAGGGTTTGTCGATATGTGGCAACGGAATAAAAACAATCAATTTGAGCTTTTTAAAAAGCTACCTGCGCCCGAAGGTTCTTCTCGTTTTCTAGATATAGTGTTTACCGACAGCAGCACACTGAATATATCAACTCTCATTGGCGAAGGCTATTCTGCTACAGCTCGCCTCGACGTTTGGAACTTTCAGACTGACAGCCAGCCCAGCCGCACAGCCGCTACAGATTGGTATCCTAATGACGGCTCTAGTCGCTTGAGTCCTGATGGCAAATTTTACTTCGTACATGGTTATATCGGTGGAAGCCGCCTAAGAGATATTCGAACTGAGTCATATCACAATATAGAGCAGGACTCTTTCCCTATGTCGGCGGTGTTTAGTGAAGACGGAAATCGTTTGGCGATCGCGACCGATAAAAGCACTTCCCTATTCACTAAAATAACAAGCTCTAATCCCTAGCGATACTCTGTAGGCGTGACCTTGCGATCTCGCCTAGCAGATTCTATTAGGCCCCAAAATAACCGAGCTGCGATTTGGGGTCATTTAGCTCACTTGTAACTGGTTAGCTGCGCGCTATTTCAATCAAGCTCAACGCGCTCTGTCGATATTCTCCATCTAGAAGATTGGCTAACTGAGCCGCTCGATCAAACTGCTTATAGCCCAAGTCATCGTCGATAGCTTGCCAGAGCAAATCTCGCCGGGTGAAAGCATTTGGAATGGCTGCTAAGGCTGAAGGTAGCGCCTCATACAATGTTTGGGCTTCTGAGGTGGGTAGGTTGGCTGCTAGCTCTAGCATAAGACGGGCGCGGAGGACTGGATCGCTGATGCGCTGTAATAGTTGGCCCCTCAACAACAGTTTGGTAGGCGTGTGCTGTGAGCTGTAGTATCCGCCTCGTAATCCGTTCATTAAGTTGAAGTCGCGATCGCTCACTGAAAGCGCAGTATTGGCTAACTCCATCGCCTGCTCAAAGCGTTCGACGGCCTGAGTAGACTGATCTTTAGCGGCAAATTTCTCAGCGATGCTTAATAGTGTACCGACGCGGCTTCGAGATGATAGTAAGGGCAGAACTTGTGAAAGCTGCTCAGAACTAGGGTCTACGGTAAGTGCCAATTGGTTGTATTTGTCATCTCGCAGCTCCTGGTTTAGAGGCGCAATGAGAGTAAGCGCCCGATCAAAGCTGGAACGCGCTAGATCGGGCTGATTATTCAAGCTATATAAGGAGATTAAATTGTTGAGAATATCAATCTGTTGCTGTGGATCGCTCGTCTGTTCGCGCATGGTTTCTAGGCCGCTCAAACCGTTGGCGATCACCTCACTAGGAACCATGTCAGGTTCGTTGGCTAATGCAATTAAACGGGCGACCTCATTGGCTAGAGGCTCAGCCAAGCCAGGCTCAGCATCCTGTACTGTCTCTTCGACACCCGCCGCAAACTGCGTCTGCACTACCAGCAGCGCGGCTCGACGTAGATCTGGCTGCTGCCAGTCCTGCCCTAGCTGAGCAATTTTCTCTATTGAATCGAGAGTAAACGACTTACCTTCGGAAGCCTGCGCTGATTGGAATGCTAACTGGGCTGCTGCGATCGCCTTGTCCTGCTGATCTGCCGCCCAGTAACCCTCAGCGATATCAATTAACAGTCCTGCATTCGACAGCTCGAAGTAGTCATTTCGACTCACGACAACGCCGTAACTGTCGATAGTGTTAGCTAGCGCTAGGGCTTGATCGAGGGTGCTAACGGCTGCTTGAGTCTGCTGTTGCGACTGATAGGCCGCAGCGATCGCGCTCAAGGCCAACACTTGATCGGAAGGCGCAGGCATCATCGTCACAGCCCTTTGCGCAACAGCAAACTGATCCTGCTGCGCAGCGTCTCTCACAATCTGCTTAAGCAGGCTTAGCTTAGGATCATCGTCGCCAGGATTCGATAACAGCCTATCAGAAATTTGACCTAAAAGAGTAAGCGCTGGTTCGTATTGAGCTTCGTTAGCATAGGCGGTTGCTATCGCCAGTTGACCCTCACTAAGAGGATAATCAGCCAACCCTGCTAGCAGCTCGGAAGCCCGATCAAAATCACCGATGCTGGCGTAGGCATCTATCCACTGGGTATTTTGATATTCGTTGTCCATCGGAGTAGCCCTTTGTCGATTAGCATCGTTCAACACCTGCCGAGCGGCTTCTCGCTGGCCTAGTGAGGCGTAGGTCAGGGAAATTTTAGACAAGGTTGAAAAGTTAGTTGACCAGTCATTATTAGGATCGTCGCTGCTTACCTGAGGGAGCGCTGCTGCTTCACCCACTAAATCGGTCGCCCTCGCGATTTGATTGCGGGCCTGATAAAGCTTAGCTAGCTCCAATAAAGTATCTGCTCGCCGGTCTGCTGCTGGAATCTGCTGCGCGATCGCCTCGGCTGCTTCCATCTGGTTGGCTCGCCCCGCGCATAAGGACAGTTCGGCTACCCTATAGGACTGTGAGGAATCGGAATTTGAGACAGGATGCTGAGCTAAAAAGTTTTGGGCTGCTGCAAACTGACCGGCCCCTATGTAGGCGTGGGCGATCGCATTGCCATCAACATCGATAAAGAAAAGATTCTCTTTATCCTTAACGTTTTCAAACAGGTTTTCGGCTGCTTCCACATCGCCCTGATTTGCCAGTGCTTCCACAGCAACCATCCAATAGAAATCGCCCTCAAGATTCAGCGATTGAATGAGCTGTACAGCCTGAGGGGTTTGCTCAGTTTGAATGTAGGCTTTAATTAGCGACTGCTCTAGCTCCATGCGAAGCATCACCGTATTACCAAAGGTGTCGTAAGTCATGGCTTGCGCGATTGCCTCGACCCGATCCAGTGCCCTCATTTCCACTAGGCGCGACCCAATTGGGCTGAGTAGGCGATCGCGCTCCTCCCCCGAAGGCAAAGTTTTTACCAGCGCGGTAGCCCGATCGATCTGGATCAAAGCGTCAGATAGGTCTCCTTGATCGTTCAGGGTCTGAGCAGCCCGTAGCAGTTCCTCAACCTGTTCATCGGGACTTACCGCCCCTTCGGGTGAACGGTCACTCACAGCGGCATCTTCATTGAGCTGCGCTTGTTCAACAGACTGATCAATAGCCGGTGCAGAAACTGCAATCATCGCGGTTGGTGGTTGTGCGATCGCGCCCTCAACTGGCCAGACCATCAAGCTCAGCGTACCAAGCAACATCAGAGAAGGGAGCCGAATCATCAGGGTTAATGCTCAATGGATAAACTTACAGACAGACTATAGCCCGCACGATTATTGCCATCACGCCGTTTGAGTGCCACTTTATCGACTGTTTTACATGACGAAGCCACTCCTCGGGAGGATCGCGCCAGTGGACAGACAAAAGAACGCCACCTGCTTCAATCTAATTTTCAACAACCTTGCTGATAGTAAAATAAGTTACTCCTGATTCATCGCCATGCCGCATCAACTTCATAGCCTATCGAGCCGCTATCGAGTCAAGACTGTTCTTCTCATTCTTTTGGCAATCATCGCGGTATCCCTCACGGTGGTGGCTCGACCGGCTCTTCATTTGGTACGAGCGGCCTTACATGATCGCGACGAGATTCTCCCATTACCGCCCGGTACTGTTGACGATGCTAGCCGCCTAAACCCAACTCGTATGCAGCTCGTGCAGGTTTCAAGTGAGCTTTCTACCGCGAAGGAGCAGTTACGAACGGTGCTAAAGGAGGCAAAAGCGCAAGGTAAGAAAGTAACGATGGCAGGCTCTCGCCATACGATGGGCGGACAGACAATTTATCCTGACGGCATTTCATTGGACATGACCCGGTTCAAACAAATGCAGCTAAATACCACGACTCAAATTTTAACGGTGCAGTCTGGCGCTACCTGGTCAGCGATTATCCCCTACTTAAACCAACAGGGATACTCTGTTGCTGTTATGCAGTCGAACAACGATTTTTCGGTGGGCGGCACGATGAGCGCTAATGCTCATGGATGGCAGCACGATAGCCCGCCCTTTGCCAGTACCGTTGAGAGCTTCCGGCTGATGCTGGCCGATGGCACCGTGGTGCAATGTTCTAGAAAAGAGAATGCAGAACTTTTCTCACTCGTCTTAGGTGGATACGGACTGTTCGGCATCATTCTAGATGTGAACTTGAAGGTCGCGTTGAATGAACTGTACTCAGCGCAGCGAGTAATAATTCCTAGCGAGGACTATGTTGAGACCTATCAGCGGCGAGTGTCTGCCGATGTGGGAATGGTCTATGGGCGGCTCTCCGTTGCGCCGGATAGCTTTTTATCAGAAGCCATTTTGACGACGTATCACAAAGTCACCGCCGAACCCGAGGGTGCGCTCACAACTCCCTCACAGGCTGGGCTTGCTCGCACCGTTTTTCGAGGAAGCGTTGATAGTGACTACGGCAAGAACCTACGCTGGCAGTTAGAGAAAGCGAGCGGGGGAGAGGCCGGTACTAGCGTGTCTCGCAACCAGATCATGAATCGCCCGTCTACCCTATTCGAAAACCATCGGCAGACAGAAACTGATATCCTGCATGAGTACTTTATTCCACCGGAATCATTAGAACTCTTTCTTGAAAAGTGTCGTGAAATTATTCCTAAATATAAGCTTGACTTGCTGAATGTAACGGTTCGAAATGTCGAGCTAGACAGTGATAGTTATCTCCGTTATGCCGATCAAGAAATGTTTGGTTTAGTGATGCTATTTCACCAACAACGAAGGGCTTCTGATGAGGCAGAAATGCGATCGCTAACGCAAGAATTAGTGGAGGCGGCGCTTGAGGTTGGAGGTAGATATTATTTGCCTTATCGTCTTCATAGTACGCCTGAGCAGTTTCATCGGGCCTATCCTCAAGCCACTAAGTTTTTCCAACTGAAGCGCCAATATGACCCGGATGAAACTTTTCAAAATTACTTCTACACCCAGTATGGGAGATAGTGGAATAGTTTAGCTATTACTACTCAAAGGCCCTTATCGCCTCTTGAACAGTCTTTTTAGCAGCCTATCTGCATGGCCCAGTCCTCTAAGTTTGTGGTGAAGCTAGACGCGCCTGGAGACCCAATTACGTCAGCAGACCCCCTGGTCATGCAGAGCATAATCTGATGGTGTAAGCCGTATTAGATTAACCTGATCTCTACCCAAGTCCTCACCAACACCGGTTCACCCAAACTTCCTGAGTTTGGTAAAAGCTGCCTCGCTGCTCCATTGGAAAGCCACTGAGAAGTGCCGCAATCCACACCTCCACCATCGGCATCTTCAACTGCTTTTGAAGATCAACCAGTCGTTGCGGTGAGTCTGTCTGCCCATCGGTGATCGCCCTCACCCAGTCCAAGACATTTTCAGCTAGGCCAAGGTCTCGATTTCACCGCGAAAACATTGGTTTAGCACTTGAAAGAGTCGTTCGGCCCGCTACCGCTTTTGATAGAGCGCCGCAATTTTGACGGCCAAGGCGTCAGCGGCTGGAAGATTAGACAGCATGGCAATTTCGATTTCACCGTCGCGGGTAGGATGCTTTAAGCGCACAGTCACGCGTCGCAGAGGCAAAGACAAGGTGTGGTTGAAGGTGAGCTGAATCGATTGCTCTAACACCGTCCCAGTTTCGTTCGTACCGATTGAACTCAACTGATTGAGTGCCTGCGAAGGCAAGTTACCATGCTGACGAATCACAAAAAATCCCCCACGGGCGTGAAGCCCAAAGAGAAATCCCAGAGTACAAAAATTGCGGTCGGCAATCCACAAGTCACGACTGAGCACTGTGGCTAGCACTCGGCCGAACAGCGCCCGTTCTTGCGTATGGCCATCTTCACAGGCGAACACGTCAATAGCCAGCATCAAGGCCGGATCTAAAATCACTAACGCATGGCCGGGTAAGGGCGCACTGCCGACAGTGCGCAGCACCGCCAAGCGGCGCTCCGTCGCGGCGAGATGATTGCCATCGAGAATTTTGACCCGATAGCCTGACACCAACGCGGGTAAACCGCCCCCCAATTGCTCAATCAGGGCTTGGGCTTTACTTACACCCTGGTATATTGGCAATGACCTTTAGAGGACTGGTTCTAAGGTGGGCTGCATCATCATGGATGTGCAGCTAAAGCCGAAGCCGCATTTTTTCTGAGGCACTTGCTTATCCTGAAAAAAGCATATAGTTCTAGCTAAATAATATGGCTCAACCGCTGTTTCAGGGAAGTTGCATAGTCGCAGCTTAGCGCGCTAGCGTTAGCTTAACNCTAACAGCACTCTCAACATCACTGTTAGCGGGCTTTCGCTGACGAAACGCTCAAACACTTCTGCCAATATCATGATTGAATCGACCTGCCTCGAATGAGCAACTGACTACATCATTCAACCGCTGGCAGGAGAGTGACACGATTGCTTTAACCAACTTAATCATCAGCGTTCGACAGACTCATGCGCCAAGGCTCGGTATAGAGAAGGTTTCAGCAATTGTTAAGCAGCTTGGCAATCACCTTGAGAGGGCTGGGCTTTAGGGCTGCTTGAATGCTTTCCTTTAGCTGAGTTGCCAAGGAAGAATTCATAGGAGGAGGCCGACGTTCAGTGCCTTTAAAGATGCATCCTGTATCTGAGATATTTTTAACCTATCCGTAGAGCAAATGTTTATGTCAACTTCACGGGTATCTTGTTCCACACTTGGCGTTCGTCGCGCATAATGTAAAGGTTTTGTTTTGGTATCTCTTACCTGCTGTGTCGATATGCGTAGCCTTTATTGCGGTCAACTTCGAGCTGAACACATTGAAAAGACGGTCACGCTCTACGGTTGGGTTGATCGGCGGCGCGATCACGGCGGGGTGGTTTTCTTAGATTTGCGCGATCGCACCGGCACGGTTCAAATTGTCAGCGATCCTGAACGCACCCCAAACTCCTACCCAGTGGCGGAAGAAGTCCGTAATGAGTACGTCGTCAAAGTAGTAGGCCGAGTCACGCAGCGCCCCGAAGAATCGCTGAACGATAAACTGCCGACCGGTCAGGTGGAAGTATACGCCGACGAGCTGACGGTTCTGAATGCGGTGCGCAAACAACTGCCGTTTCAGGTTTCGACGGCGGAAGAAGAGAATGTGCGCGAAGATTTGCGGCTGAAGTATCGGTATTTGGATTTGCGGCGCGATCGCATGGCCAAAAACATGCGTCTGCGTCATGAAATCATCAAATCTATTCGCCGCTTCCTCGAAGACACCGAAAACTTTATCGAAATTGAAACGCCCATCCTCACGCGCTCTACGCCAGAAGGAGCCAGAGACTTTATCCTGCCTTCTCGGGTGAATGAAGGCGAGTGGTTTGCACTGCCCCAGTCGCCTCAGCTATTCAAGCAGATCTTAATGGTGGCGGGAATGGATCGCTATTACCAAATCGCTCGCTGCTTTCGCGACGAAGATTTGCGCGCCGACCGTCAGCCCGAATTCACTCAGCTCGACATGGAAATGAGCTTTATGGATGAGGAGGAAATCCTGGCGCTAAACGAGCGGCTGCTGGTACATATCTTCAAAACGGTAAAAGGCATAGATATTCCTACGCCGCTGCCTCGGTTGACCTATGCGGATGCGCTGGCTCGATATGGTAGCGATAAGCCTGACACTCGCTACGGTCTGGAGCTAGTCGATGTTTCCGATATTGTAAAAGACTCTGGATTCAAAGTATTTTCGGGTGCGGTCAAAGGCGGCGGTCAGGTGAAGGTATTGCCGATTCCAGGTGGTAATGATGCGATCTCGAATGTGCGCATTAAGCCCAAAGGAGATCTGTTTAAAGTGGCTACCGATGCCGGTGCGCGTGGCGTTGCCTATGTGCGAGTGCGTGAAGGCGGTGAGATTGACACTATTGGCGCGATTAAAGATAACTTGAGCGCTGAGCAAACGCAGGAGCTGTTGGCGCGTACGGGTGCGCAACCTGGCCATTTGTTGTTGTTTGGTGCGGGCGATGTGGGCACGGTGAACGCGACTTTGGATAAATTGCGGCAGGCGATCGCCCAAGAACTCAACCTAATCGACGAAAATAAAACCAATCTGCTGTGGGTAACCGACTTCCCAATGTTTGAGTGGAACGCCGATGAAAATCGCTACGAAGCGCTGCACCATCCCTTCACTGCGCCCCATCCAGACGATGTTGACGATCTGACGACGGCCCGAGCGGTGGCCTATGACATTGTGTATAACGGCTACGAAATTGGCGGCGGCAGTCTGCGGATTTATCAGCCAGACGTGCAGGCCAAAGTATTCAAGACGATTGGGCTATCTGAAGAAGAAGCAAACGATAAGTTTGGGTTCTTGCTGGAGGCGTTTGAGTATGGGACGCCTCCTCATGGAGGAATTGCTTACGGACTGGACAGGCTGGTGATGTTGTTAGCCGGGGAAAATTCTATTCGTGAGGCGATCGCCTTCCCCAAAACGCAGCAAGCCCGCGATTTACTCACCAGTGCGCCTTCTAGCGTAGACGAGCGCCAGCTAAAAGAGCTAAGCGTAAAATCTACCTTTAAGCCTAAAGAGAAAGATGCCTAAGCTACGATAAGTCCGTAGCTTTTAGTCGCTTCTTTTTTCCATGTACATTGCGCTGATTCTTGCGGTTGGTTTGGCTCCGGCTGTTTTTTCTGTTTTAGTCGGATTCTATGCGCGCAGGCGGGTTCAGCAGAGCATTCACATCTCGACTGACCGGGTGACTTCTGACCGATTCAATCGGTTCCGTACTCGCTATAGTCCAGAAGCTCATTTTGTTGAAGGCATGGGATTTGTGGTGGGCGATATTACCTGTCAGCTCAATGCGCTGTCTCCTTATGTGCGCTGTGCGGCCAATCCCTTTGGCCCCTGCGAGGGCTGCCGGGAGTACGAAAGTAAAGAGTTTGAACCGATTGCTTAGCCTCTATTTGGGTGGTACTTTCAAGGTGCTCAGACTTTCGCTGCAACTTCTCTGATTCTTTCTATCAAGCTGTCTATTTCAGATGCCAAAGAAAGATAGTGAACGCAGGCTCGGATGCATTTGGGTGACTCTAGCGTCCGCAGATAGATTTTTTCTGTTTCTAGCTGTTTGACTATCTCAACTTGTAGATCGGCCATTGGCTGGTGGTTGGCGTCTATTAGCTGGAAGGAGACTAGCCCCGAGGGTGGCGGGGCGGTTTCGAGCAGGCATTTTACGCTGGAGAGCGATCGCAACCCCTCCCAAAGCCGCTTACTCAAAACGCAAATTCGCTCATACCGCTTAGCGCTATTTCCCCAATCCGCTTGCAGCTCCATCGACTTCCGCAACGCGCCCCACAGTCCATAATCAGAAGTGGCCACTTCAAACCGGCGACCGTCAGGTGTCCACCCCGTCGGCTTGCCGTTTTCATCGACGCTGATGCCGCGCCAACCGATAAAGGTGGGTGCCGTTTCTTCGAGTACTTCCGGCCGGATGTAAAGTCCGCCTGCTCCGGCTGGGCCACACCACCATTTGTGTCCGGTAAAGGCATAGAAGTCTACGCCCGTTTCAGGCAGTTGCCATCCCGGTTGATCTAGCGGCAGCGAACCCACTGACTGCGCCGCATCTACGAGAACTCGAGTTTGTGGCGCGTTGGCGTGGCAGACATCGACAATTTCTTTTAACGGGAGGAGTTGGCCGGTGTTCCACAAAATATGACTGAGGATGACTAGCCGCGTATTTAGCCGTAATTCTGACTGAATGACCGCGACCGGATCGGCTCCTTTTAGTAGGTCAGAAAGGGCGCAGGTACTGATGGTCAGATCGTATCGACGGGCAATTTCTTCGACGGCGGCTATTACGCCGGGATGCTCACAGTCGCCAATGAGGATATGGTCGCCGCTTTGCCAGGGCAGACCCCACAGCGGAATATTGCAGCCGACGGTAACGTTTTCGGTGAGGGTAATGGTTTCGGGCATTGCGCCGAGGGCTTGGGCGATCGCCGATCTAGTCTCATGACCTTCTGCCTGGAGCCACTGATTCACCGCGCCTGCAAAGGGGCCTTCCCGCTGGATTCTTTGCTGGGCGTCGGTCAGCGTTTTGAGGGCGCGATCGCTCATCGGCCCCTGACCGCCGTAGTTGAAGTACTGCTTGCCCAAAAGCGATGAGAACTGCTGACGGTGCTGAGCGATAGTGCGATCTAAATCACGGTCTGAGTGGCTGCGATCTGACAAAGTAAACGTCCTGTTAGAAACAAACTATGATAGACGGGCAATACTCTCCCGCAACGGTAGATGGTGAAAGGAAGTCAGCCCAAAATCCTAAAAACTAAGAGAAGCATACCTAAGAAAATAGGACTTTTTCTCGGTAGCGCGCTGCTGTTTGGACTCGCTAGCTGTAGCAATACGGTCTCTCAGTGCGGCCAGTTCGCCAACGTGATCAATCAGTCTCAAGATATCAAAAAAGTCTTTGAGAGTGAAATTGAAAGCGCCAAGATCAAAGCCTCTGGCGCAAAAGATCTCGCGGAGCTAAAGACCTCTGCCCAAGAATATACCGCTGCCGTTGGAACGGTGACCAGCCAGATAGACGGCATGGCTCAGGAGCTGTCTGGCCTGACTCTAGCTGACGAACAGCTCGATGAATACCGGGATAGTCACGTCGTAATTATCTCCCAATACAAAGCAGCGCTTTTATCAGCTAGCGAAGCGATGCAGCTCGTAATTGATGCCAAAGATGAAAATGCATTTAGAGGCATCTTTGATGATTTTCAGACTAAGGCCAACAGCGCATTTTCCGATATTCAAGCGCTCAATGAGCAAGAGTCAGGTCTGATCGAGCAGGTTAATACCTATTGCGGCCAAGAAGCCGATTCGTAAACCCGTCTCATATTCGTACTCGGTCGCAGCTCAAGATAAGATCGTCAGTGCCTCGGCTTGCTGTTTCTGCCTTTCTTGTCGCCTTATGACTTTTCTCCAACTCATCGATCAGTCTCCTCACAAAACGCTAGCGGTTGATGGCAGCAGAAGTGGGCCATTTACAGGCAGCATTACGGTTCCAGGTGATAAGTCCATCTCACATAGGGCGCTGATGCTGGGCGCGATCGCCCAAGGCACCACCCGCATCAAAGGACTGTTACTAGGTGAAGATCCGCGCAGCACCGCCGCCTGTTTTAGCGCAATGGGAGCTAAAGTCTCGGCGCTAGACGGCGAATGGGTGACGGTAGAAGGCACGGGCGGCAACCTGCAAGAACCTGACAACGTCCTGGATGCTGGAAACTCGGGAACGACGCTGCGATTAATGCTGGGGCTATTGGCGGCTCAACCGGGAAAGTTCTTTGCGGTAACCGGCGATGGATCGTTGCGATCGCGCCCCATGAAGCGCGTCATTGCCCCCCTCTCCCAAATGGGCGCTGCCATTGCCGGTAAAGCCGACAACACCCTGGCTCCACTCGGCATTCAGGGCAAGCAGCTTAACCCTAGTCACTATCACTCCCCGATTGCCTCCGCGCAGGTCAAGTCCTGTCTACTACTAGCCGGTCTCTCAATCAATGGCGACACCACCGTAACCGAACCCAGCCTTTCGCGCGACCATAGCGAGCGGATGCTCAAAGCTTTCGGCGCAAACCTCTCTATCGACTCAGCCACCCATAGCGTGACGCTACATGGCCCTGCCCAGCTCCAAGGCCAAACGGTGATTGTCCCTAGCGACATTAGCTCGGCGGCGTTTTGGCTGGTGGCCGCTGCGATTACCCCTGGATCTAACTTGCTGATTGAAAATGTGGGGATTAACCCAACGCGCACCGGGGTATTAGATGCGCTAGCTGCGATGAACGCCGACATTACGCTAGAAAATCAGCGCGACGCGACGGGTGAGCCGGTGGCTGATTTGCGGGTGCGGCACAGCCAGCTTCGAGGCTGCACGATTGACGGCGAGCTGATTCCTCGTTTGATTGACGAGGTGCCGATTTTGGCGGTGGCCGCGCTGTTTGCAGAAGGGACAACGCTGATTACCGATGCGGCTGAGCTAAGAGTAAAAGAGAGCGATCGCCTAGCGGTAACGGCAAGCGAACTAACCAAAATGGGCGGCCAAATTGTTGAGCATCCTGAGGGTCTAGAAATTACTGGGATGGGCGCAAAGGCCGTGCTGACGGGGGCAAAGCTCGACAGCTTTACTGACCATCGAATTGCGATGAGTTTGGCGATCGCTGCCACGCGCACCCACAGCCTCACCCAAATCGAGCGAGCAGAAGCCGCCGCTGTGTCGTACCCTAGCTTCTTTGAAACCCTCTCTGCGGCCAGTCACTAAACCTACGTGATCACCACTGTTTTTGATGGATTCTAGCCGACCGCTGCTTGCCTGCTGCGTTAGCCGGGAATTCTACGCTCAGAAAAAGCTCGTTTGCTTTATGCCCATGCCTGCTTTAACCAGCCGGGGCGATCGCTCAAAGGACAGATCCATATTCTGTCATGGCCACGAGACCAAAGGACATTGAGGTCGGTGAAACTAAGTAAAGTGTGTCTATTGATACATTTGCGACGTTTTTTTCTAATTTAAATTACTCACTTATTTTGTCGCTTAACTGCAATCTTTGCGCCGTCTGTTTTTGCATTAGTTATTGTTAGCCAAGCGTAGCTAAAAGCTGGGCTAAAAACAGCGGTATCCCGAGCACTAGGGCCGAAAATCGTTCATGCAGAAAGTTTTAGTTATTGAGAAACCAGGGCCAGCGCGGACTGATTTAGTCGGCTATTTGGTATCGGAAGATTTCTTGGTAGAAACCGCAGATGACGGAATCTCTGGTGTGAGTGCAGGACGCGAGCACCGCCCGGATGCGATCGTTTGTCGCTGGGAAGTTGATGGCCCCAACGGGCATCAGGTGCTAGAAGCGGTTCGTCAAGATGGCGAGCTGGCCCTGACGCCGTTTGTGATGATAACTGATAATAGCGATCGCGCTCACTGTCGTCTGGCGATGTCAATGGGTGCCGACGACTGCCTGGTGCGGCCCTGCACCCATGCCGAAATTCGCGACACGTTAGCCGCGAGGATTCGACGGCAAACGGCAACTAGCGAGCTATATGTTGCTACCTTGCGCCACACTGCCGAGCAAATTAATCGGCTGGCTCATTACGATCGCCTGACCGATCTGCCCAACTATCACTTATTGCACCAAAAGCTGACTCAGTTTATTGCCGCCTCTCATGCTAGCCAGCAGACGTTGGCCTTTATGTCGCTCAGCCTGGACAGACTGCGCACCGTTAACACCGTCATGGGCTATCCGTCCGGGGATAATTTGCTCAGGTCTGCGGCTCACCGGCTGAAGTCTTGCCTGCCACCCGAGGCGACGTTGGCTCGGTTAACGGCCAATCAGTTTGCGATTGTCTTGCCCAATTTAAAGCGCCATCAGCAGGCAAACGAAACGGCTGAAGATTTGATGGACGCGCTCAAGCGACCCTTTTCTTTGCCGGGGGGTCAGGAAATATTTGTGACGACCAGCATCGGCGTCGCTTTTTTGCTGCACCAGAGCGAAGATGTTCAAACCCTGTTACGACAAGCCGATGCTGCTTTGGAATATGCCAAAAAGCAAAAGAGTAATTACTGTCAGTTCTATCGTTCGGACATGCCGGTGGTGCTCAGCGATCAAATTCAGATGGAGACCCAACTGCGCTATGGCTTGGAGCGCGATGAGTTTGAGGTGCACTATCAGCCTCAGCTCAATTTGGCAAGCGGAAATATAGAAGGCTGTGAGGCGCTGATTCGCTGGCGTCATCCCGAGCGGGGCTATATCTCGCCGATTAAGTTTGTGCCGCTTGCAGAAGAAACGGGCTTGATTGTGCCGATTGGTCAGTGGGTGCTCGAAACGGCCTGCGTACAGGCAAAGCGCTGGCAAGAGCAAAACCTGGGTATGCGCTATATCTCGGTGAACATTTCTAGCGTACAGTTCAACCAGACTGATTTAATCGATTCGATTAAGAATACGTTGGCTTCTAGCGGGCTAGCCCCTCAGCAGCTAGAGCTAGAAGTAACCGAAACTGCGCTGATGCAGGATGCCGAATCGGCGATCGCGATTCTAACCGAGCTAAAAGCACTGGGCATTCGCATTGCCATCGACGATTTTGGGACGGGCTACTCTTCACTGAGCTACCTCAAGCAGCTCCCAATTGACACGCTGAAAATAGACAACTGCTTCGTGCGCGGCGCAACCAAAGATCCTAAAAACCAGGCAATTTTACAATCTACTATCGAGCTGGCCCATAGACTAAATCTGAGCGTCGTCGCCGAGGGCGTCGAAAATCAGGAGGAGCTGCTGCTGCTATCGCAATATCAGTGCGACTTTTTGCAAGGCTATTGGGTAGGGAGACCCATGAGCCATACAGATATTGAAAAAAAACTTGCGCCTACCGTTAAATTGCAGCCATCTCTGGTTTAATTTACCGACACCTGACGAAGATGGAGCCATTACATCTGTGCCTTTCGGTCGTCAATTCGTAAAAATGCGGAACTTTTTAGAAAATACTTTTAGAGATCTACAGGTTTCGCACTGAGGGCTAGGTTTCTTCTACATCACCGTATTCAGAACTTTGAAAGGCTGTGAACAAGGCTCGTCAATGCCGCTTGTAAAGTCCGTATGAACGAAAAGTACTAAGTTTCGTACAGATGTAGTCGAAAGCACCGTAATTTCCGCAAATGGGGTGGGCATATTGAGCACACAACGTTATGGCGGTTTCTGCGGAACCGATAGAGATATGACGATTTCGATGAATAACTTGCTCAGCAGCCTGGAAGCTTACGCGGATATGAGTCCTGATCTGGAGATTCGCCAGCAGGTGAATCTGTGGATGCAGGCTCGCGGTCGTCGGCCTTTGAGCGTCGTTGAGTGGTGTGACGTTTTTTCGGGCGAGTCGGCGGCGATCGCTGAGGCGACTCAAGATAGCGCTACAAAAAATGCGGCAAAGTCGGTTTTGGCCTTTGTTTATCAGTTCTTTGGTGACTATTCTGGGTTGGCGTTTAGCCAGGTTCGCCCCAACGATAGCCTCAACCGTGACTTACACTTACCGCTGGTTTGCTGGTTCGACTGGACGCTTAACTTTTTCGATGACTTTCTCACTCAGTTTGATATGGACTTGAGCGATCGCTTTGACGAAGCCGAGTTTTCAACGATAGGTGAGATGGTGGAGTTTTTGGTGGTTCAGGTCGTTGCCGAATCCGCTGCCCCGGTAGTTCTAGAGCGTTTATCGACTCGTCCCTATTTGCACTTAGCTCAGCCTGGTTCGGCGATCGCATTAGCGGCTTAGTCCTTTAGCCTGTCTGCATGACGTTTCTTTGCGACATTCCTTTACGATGGTGCGATCGCTTCCTCTAGAATTTGATATCTTGAGAAGTAGGCGAAAAAGCAGGATCTCAATGCCAAGAACTCAAAAGAACGACAACTTCATCGATAAGTCTTTTACGGTCATGGCCGACATGCTCTTGAAGATGCTACCCGCCAAGCAGCAGGCCAAAGAAGCCTTTGCTTATTATCGAGATGGCATGTCTGCCCAGGCAGATGGCGAATATGCCGAAGCGATGGAAAACTACGAAGAAGCCCTAACGCTAGAAGAAGATCCCTACGATATCAGCTTCATTCTCTACAATATGGGGCTAATTCACGCCAGCAACGGCGAGCACGACAGAGCGCTGGGTCTTTACAAAGACGCGCTAGAGCTAAACCCTCGCCTAATTCAGGCACTAAATAATACCGCCGTCATCTATCACTACCGAGGCGAGCAGGCCGAAGCCAGTGGTGATAAGAGCGCCGCAAATAACCTTTACGACGAAGCTGCCCGCTACTGGTTAGAAGCCGTACGGATGGCTCCTAACAACTATATTGAGGCCCAAAACTGGCTGAAAATTACGGGTCGCCTGAAGCTTGATATGATTTGATGAGCTGTACTGCAATATCTATATTCAGATGTCTGTATTCAGATGTTTACATTCAGATATGCTAACTACCTAGATATCTACGCTGTTTCACTCATTATTGCCATGATTATCGATACTGAACAGGTGCGCAAAGTCGCAAACCTGGCCCGTTTGTCACTCACTGAAGCCGAAGAGCAGCAATTCACCACGCAGCTTAGCGGCATCCTAGCGTACGTGCAGCAGCTCGACGAGATAGATACAAAAGACGTTCCGCCGACGACCCGAGCGATTGAAGTAAGCAACATTACGCGCACTGACACGCTCGAAGTTTTTCCTGAGCGCGAGGCTATTTTGGAGAGCGCTCCGGATAGAGAAGAAGACTTCTTTAAAGTGCCGAAGATTATGGCTGATTCGGAATGAATTAATTGGCTGAATCGTATAGTTAAAGGCGTTACAGCTACAGCTATGCCAAAAGACCTCAGCGGCTTTCACCACTGAGGTCTTTTATTATGAATGCACTAGCGATGAGCTAGCTCGAATGACTCCGTAGACTGTAGGCATTGAGATCAGCTAGTCTGTCCGATTTTGCTTGTACACCTGATTGTTATAGAGGTGATCGAGCGGCGGCGTAGAGGGTTGCTGGGCTGGGATTGGGGTGCGTCTGCCGTCGAGTCGAAGGAGGCGGATGGCCTTTTCGACAGCTTCGGCCAGCATAGGATCTATTAGGCTGCGGAGGCGCGCTTCCGTTTGCTGGTCTTTGGCCTGTTGTTGGCGACCCGTTTGATTTTTATCGGTTTGGTAGGTTTGCTCGAAGCCGTCCATTCGCACCGACTGGTCTAGTTTGAAGGATCTAAAGGCGGTTTCGATGGCTCGAAGTCCGCCGCTGTAGTCGGCAAGTATTTTGTCTTGAGCTTCTCCTCTGGCGTGTAATTCATTGACCCGCGATCGCAAAGTACGATTGTCAGTGCTCAGCGTTTGGTTCTCAGCTTGTAACGTTTGAACGGCGGCGGCTTGCTGGACTTGCACTTCGCCTAGCTGCTTCAGGTCTGCTTGCACCTGCGCCCATTCTTCTAAAGATGGCGTAGACTCCCGAGGGTCGTTGAGCGCGTTTTTGTCTGGGTTGGTACTTTGAGAGTCTGAAGTCGTATCTGCTATGTGACCATTCTGCATAAAGTAACACAGAGGAATGGGCATAGAGTTATCGGTACTAGCAGCGGTAGAGTCCGTGTGGCCATTGGTTAGAAAGAGGCCGTTATTTCCTAGATTGTTCAGTGCGTTGGACATGAAGAAGTCCTCCTTTGTTGCCGGGGTAGGCAAATTGTGGAATAGGTAGGGTCTGGGGCTTTTACGACGGTCACTACTGGTATGGCTCTGACTCGTTGATGGATTTGAAGGGCTGTCTGGCTCGGCGGTTGCGGATGGCTCAGCGATCGCAGGATGCTCTAAAAAGTAGCTAAATAGAGAGCGGTAAGCTGAGTCCTGAAACAGCAAGAGCTGTTGAAGCCGGTGGAATGGCTGGTTACGAAGGTTACTAAAGAAATCAGTAGGTTGATTTTCGGGGGAATTGCTAGATGATGATTGACTCATATATCTCTCCGGCTGCTGAAGTTTATATCACGTCTATCTCACTTGGCTCTCACACTTAGATAGTAATGGTAAAGAAAGAAACTTGCAAATAAAGATAATAAATGTGTAATTATTGGCCTGAAACCCTTTCTGTATATGGCAATATAATCAGAAAGTTCGTTTGTTCGTGAGGAATTGACTCAATTTCTTGAAGCTATGAATATGCCTCATCTCACTAGGCTGAGGGTGATATAGACTATGTGAGATATGCGAGCTGGGCGTGTGCGCGTATGAGTTTAGAGCTTTGCCAGTGTAGGAGGGTTATGCCATGTCGGAAGAAATTTCGGAAGTCGCTTTGGAGCAGATTGCTAAGGACAGGCGGGTTTCTCCGGGAGAGCTAGCAGCGCTGAAGCTGGCCCTGAAAAAGCGTAAGAGTAAAGATATTGCTAAGTCTTTGGAGATATCGGAGTCGGCGGCTAGAAAGCGGCTGGGCGAAGTTTATCGAAAGTTTGAGATTAAGGGGCGCGGGCCTGGAAAGCTGGCATCTTTGGAGCAAAAGCTGATCGATCAGGCTAACGAGCCTGGGAATTGCTATTCGCTGGTGGGCCAAGCCGCAGCGCCGATGTTTGATCCTTCGTTTGCGGCGATCGCGGCTAGCGTTGCGGTGCCTTCGACGGTGGGTGATGCCAGGACGCTTTACCAATGGGGGAATGCGCCGAAGATTGATTGGTTCAAAGGGCGCGATGAACCGATGCGATCGCTCTCCAAGTGGATACTAGAACCAGCACAGGCTACAAAGCTGCTGGCGATTTGTGGCATTGGCGGAATCGGTAAAACCTGTTTGGCTCTAAAGTTAGCGGAGGCGGTAGGCCCTCACTTTCAGCAAGTCGTTTGGCTGTCGATGGATCCAGATCAGTCGCCAGAAGATTTTATGCGATCGCTATTAATGACATTGCAATCCAACGCATCTTCTAAAATTGCGCTGCGTAGATCTGGGCGGCCAAGGGCGACGTCGCCGCAGCTCTCCACACCAGAGAATAGCCAAGCCGCCTTTTTGAAGAGTGCGGATGTGCATGATGGCACCCGGCTTATTGATGCCTCTGGTAAATCAGTGGCTAAATTAGCGGCTGAGTCCGTGACGCGCTTAATTCGGCAGCTAATATTGCACCTTTCCCAACAGGTCTGTTTGGTTGTTTTAGACGGGTTTGAAGCCGTGTTTAAAGCAGAACAAGATGCTGACGAAGAAGTCCCTACTTTTGACGTGAGCCGTCAGCAGCAGGCCAGCGCCTATAAAGCAGGCTTCGCGGCCTACGGCAAGCTGCTAGAAGCGATCAAAGATTCTGCGAGGCGCTTTCAATCCTCGGAGGTTGGTTTGAGTTTGGAGAGAAAAGACAATTCGCATTTGTCTAGCTGTCTGATTTTGACCAGTCGAGAAAAACCCAGAGAGCTGCTTTCGGCGGTTTCTTCAGGGGTTCCTTCGAGAGTTCCTTCGAGAGTTCCTTCAGCAGTTTCTCCAGTAGTTCCTCCAGTAGTTGCTAAAGAGTCTACCAAGCTGTATACGCTGTCGGGGTTGTCGGATGCAGATGCTAAGGCAGTGATAGAGAAGTTTTGTCTGCAAGGGACAATTGCCGACTACCGCAACTTTGCACGGCGCTACAACGGTCATCCGATGGCGCTGTTGCTAGCGGCTAATACTATTCAGGATGTTTTTTCGGGCAGTATTCGAGATTTTTTAGATCAGGATATTTCTGTCTTTGACGATCTTAGAAGCGTTTTGAAAGACCAGTTTAAGCGGTTGCCGCTGGTTGAAAAAGAGGCGATATATTGGCTGGCGATTAATCAAAAGCCCTGCCTTTTAGAAGAACTAAAGGCGGATATTGTTTCTAGAGATCATAAGACAAACTTGTTATATACGCTGCGTTCTTTGGAACAGCGATCGCTCATTGAAGTGCGTCAGCCTGCAAATGGCCGCAGTAGCGTTCATTACCAGTTGCATCCGATTGTTTTAGAGTATGTGCTTGATCGATTTGTTCGAGAAACCTTTTGCGACTTAGTAAAAGGCGGTAACCTTTCGGTATTCAACAGTTTTGCTTTGCTAAAGGCTGATGCTGAAGATAACCTGCGTGAGCAGCAAGCGGAGCGGATTGTTCGACCGATTTTAGAGCGGCTAAAAAATCACTTTAAAACGCTGGTTAAGGTTGAACAGCATTTGAGCGATCGCCTAAAAACGTTTCGCAAAGAAAACTCGTATCGTCTGGGCTATGCGGGTGGAAACTTTGTGAATTTGTTGGTACAGCTTTCTGCTGGCGATCTGTCGAAGAAGGACTTTTCTGAGCTGGTGATTTGGCAAGCTTATTTACCGGGCGTTCGGCTAAACGGGAGTAACTTTAACGGCTGCCAGTTAGACCGCTCTGTTTTTACGGAAGCGTTGGGCGATGTGATGGCAGTGGCCTTTAGCGCCCAAAGGGATCACACGAACAGAAAGGACTTTAGCGCTAAATCTTCGCTGCTGGCCGCAGGCGATGCGAATGGAGTGGTGCATTTATGGATGACGGAAGGGGCGCGAACCTTTGCCGACAGGCAAAAGCTAGACCAGTGGACGGCGCACAGTGGCTGGGTGCGATCGCTCTTTTTTGTACCCCATACCAATCTCCTAGTCACGGGCGGTGACGATAATAAGCTGAAGCTGTGGCGACTGCCCGTTGGACCGCCCGTTGGCCAGAGGACGGTTGCGGCTACGTTGGTTTGGACTCGGCCCGCCGATGATTGGGTTCAGGCGATCGCGGTCAGTCCGGATGGTAAAACAATTGCCTGTGGCGATGGCAATAGCATTGCGCTGTATCGAACCAGAGGCGGCAAACCAATTCACACGATTCCAAATCATTCGGTGCGGACGCTGGCTTTTAGCCCCGACGGTCGATGGCTAGCAAGCTGCGGGGAAGATGCCCTGATTCGGCTGTGGTCTACTTCAGATATTGAGGCGGCCAAAGCTAATATGCAGCCAGTGTTGGTGCTAAAAGGACATACCGATTTTGTCAATACGGTGCAGTTTAGTCCAGATGGTCGCCGGTTGGTGAGCGGTGGTAGAGACCGACGAGTGATTGTTTGGTCGATAGAGCGGGTCGGCGAACTGTTGGAGAAAAAGGTTCATCAGTTTAGGCGGATGAGCGATCGCATTTGCACCTTAGCGATTAGTCCAGACGGGCGGTTTTTGGCGAGCGGGAGTAATGACGCCCGCTTAAGGCTGTGGAACTTGGAAACGTTTAAGCTAGTACAGGAGATTCCGACGGGGCGGAGTCGGCTTTGGTCAGTGGCTTTTCAGCAGCAGGGAACAAAACTGCTGTTAGCGGTGGGCGGCGATCAGCAACAGCTTATGCTGTGGCAGGCGGAGCTGGAGACTTTTACAGCAGAGGCTACCATAGAAGAGAGAATTACAGAAGAGAAGATTACAGAGACTTCTGACGCTGAAGATGAATCGCCTACGGTTGGCCTGCCGGAGTTTAAGTCTTTGAGAACTTATCGGGGGTATACGCGGGGGATTCGAACGCTGGCTTATTTGGGCGATCACCGAATTGTGGGCGGCGGCGACAGTGGCGACTTATTGGTGTGGGATACGCAGATGGGGCATCGTACGGCCACACTGTCTTTGCACAGCGGGCGCATTTGGTCGGTGGCGGTAGATGCGCGAAGAAAGCGAATTGCTAGCGCTAGCGATGACTATACGGTGCGGCTGTGGAGTACGCAAACGGGGCAGTGTTTAACCACGTTGTCTGGCCATAGTAGCTGGGTGCGAGCGGTCAGCTTTAGCCATCATGGGCGCTACCTGGCGAGCGCTGGAGACGACTGCACAATTAGAATTTGGAATACCGTATCGGGCGTTTGTTCAACTGTTTTAGAGGGTTCTAAATATTGGATTCGCTCGGTTGCTTTCGATCCGCGCAACAGCCGCTATTTGGTCAGCGGTGGCGATGCTCAGGTGGTGCGCCACTGGAGTCGAAAAGAGAATCGGTTTGAGCCGTTGGCGCATCACGAGCATCGGATTTGTTCTGTTGTTTATAGCAGCGATGGGCGGTGGATTGCTAGCGGTAGCGATGATGCAACGGTGATTGTTTGGGATGTGCGAAAGCAGGAGGTGTTGCATCACTTTAAACAGCCTTCTTTGGGGATAAAGTCTGTTGCTTTTAGTCCAAACGGTCGTTACTTGGCAGCGGGCGGTGAAGATCAGATTGTTTTTGTTTGGGATCTAGACTCTCCTAAGCCCAACGAAAAATGTCTGAAGCTGCGGCCCTACGATTACACCGGGTTAGCGGGCGGTATTCGCTCGGTGGTGTTTAGCCCAGATAGCCAGCAGGTCATCAGCGGCGGGCTAGATGAGATGGTTCGGCGAGGCGAGTTGAGCCAGATGGAAACACTGGACGATTGGGATGAGGGGGTTTTGGTGCCTTTGATTAAGCGCGATCGCCCTTACGAAAATTTGGACATAAAAGACGTAACGGGACTTAGCAGCCTACAAGTTGCGAACCTATTGAGCTTAGGCGCGGTGAATAGTCAAAAGTCGCTGTTGTCCTAAGTTAGAGTAACTATTAAACTTTCTAAAATTACGGCACCGGAATATAGTCATAGCCAGTGCCGGAAGGGCCATTTGGTTTTTTCTCTACCCTTACGAGCGCCGAAGGCTGATTGCGATCGCCATCTGGGAAAAATCGCACCGGGTTGGTCGCACCCTCCGCGCTCTCACCCGAAAGCAAACCTGCAAGCACCCCCTCTCGGCTCGCCCCACCCGAGGCAATCGCCGCCGCCAACGCCTGCACCGCATCGTAAGCCGTCACCGTTCGCCAGTTTACCGAAGCGCTCCAAAGCTGCTGCGACTCTTTTACAAACGGACTTTGCGGATGGCTCAAAATATGCCAGGGCACCGCGACCGTTAGGCCCACCGCATCCTCCCGGCCCGAGTCCAAAATATTGAAGTCGTACAGGCTGTCGCCCCCCACAACCGGCAGCTCTCCTTGGTTCACCGACAGAATTTGCAAAGACCTCGCCTCCGTCTCTTCCGTCAGGGCCAGCATAATCACATCCGCCCCGGCTGCTTTGGCCTCTTGCACCGCGCTCCCCGAGCTAAAGCCAGGATCGTCAATGTCAAAATCAGCGACCACCTCGCCCCCACTGCTCAGTAACTCGGTCGTAAACTCCGACTTTACCGATTGGCTGTAGGCACTTTTGCCCGTGTAGAAAACAGCGGCCTGCTTCTTATTCAGCGTGTTCAGGACATACCGGGCTAGGGCAGCCGCAGCTAGGCGATCGCTCGGCACCGTCCGAAAAATATAATCGCCCGCGCTCGAAATTTTAACCGCCGTGCTGGTAGGAGAAATTGCTGGCAGCTTGCCCGCTTCGTACACCTCACCCGCTGCCAGCGTCGTATCACTAGAATAGTGACCTACCACACCCAGCACATCTTTTTCTTCTACCAGTGCAGAAGCAATCCCCTGAGCGACTTCACCGCTCCCCTCATCGTTAAACAGCAGCACCTTCAGCGGCGTTCCGTTGATGCCGCCCGCTGCGTTGATGTCTCTTTGCGCTTGGGCAACGCCCCTTAAAATCTCCAGCGCTGGCCCCAAATATTTACCCGTCGGGACAGACACCGCAATGCTGTAGGAATTCCCTGACTCAATTTCGGCATTGTTAAGGTAAATCACCGATTCCGGGTCATTGCGATCCGCCTGTAGCGCTGCCTTAAACTCGGTTTGCGCGATCGCGTAGTCCCCAGCCGCTAGCGCATCTAAGCCTTTTTGCTTAGTCTCAGAAATATTGCCCGGTAGGATAGACACGCCCGCGCGACCATCAGCTCCGGCAACGTCATTATCCCCCTGATAGGGAATGCGGCTGGCGTTGGAGCTGCCCTTAGAGGTCGTCGGGCCACCGCCGCCGCCTGTCCCTAAAAAGTTATTGGCTAGCCACCAAGCGCCGCCACCCAAGAGCGCTACTGTAATCAGCAGCGAGGCAATCAGGGCGGGAAGCTCGTTTTTCTTGGCCATCTGTATTTTTAGCCCTATCTATAGCGGTGTCTCAGTTTAGATCACATGATACGGGAAACCAGGCGGAAAATAAGCCGAAAGATGATGGCAATGGCAACGACTGCCCCAGCAGCCATAATCATCGTTAAAATTACGAGCTGAACATTACCGTCCAACGCCCTGTTTAGTTTTCCAAGAAAGATAACGGCGGCTAGTGACAGGATCGCAATAATCAAGAAATCTTTGCCCTCGATGGTTCGCCGTAGCTGAAGAAAAACCAATAAGCTGAGCATGACTAGCCACGCCACGCCGCCAAAGACACGCCCCAAAAGACTGACGGTCGCGATCGCCAACAATCCCCCTTCAGCCCCCAAAAACGCCGCGTTGCCTAAGAACTGAGTTAGCGGCATCGGTGGCGTAGGATTAGCCAACGGCGGTGATACCGGTTTAGCCGTGGGTGATGGTGGAGTAGATCGCCCCGGCACAGGCACAGAAGCCCTGGGTTTCTGCCCTGGTTGTGAGCCACCTGAGCCAGCCGGGGAACTCGTAGCTGAGCTGGATGACGAAACCGGCTGGCGGCTGGGCGCGTCTAGCGCCGTCAGTACGTCTTTAGCCGAAGGAAAGCGATCGCCCGGCCGGGCCATTAGCATTCTGTCCAAGATATCTGCCAGCCCAGGCGATACCGACGCATCCGAGCGCCACTGCCAGCGATTAGACGCGCTATCGCGTAGCTGATTCGAATCTTTGTCCGTCAGTAGCACCACGCAGGTCGCCGCCAGCGCATACAGGTCGGAAGTAACGTTGACCTGCCCGCTCATAATTTGCTCGGGAGGCGCATACTCTGGAGAGCAGATAGTCGTTGGGCCGCGCTGCGCACTATTCGGCGTCGTCACTTCTTTCACCGCGCCAAAATCTAGCAGCGACAGTCGCCCGTCCGCGCCCTGCATAATGTTAGAAGGCTTCACGTCTCGATGAATCGCGCCCTCCTTGTGGACAAAATCTAGCACGCCCAAAGTTTCGCGCAAAATTTCGACCACCATTGCCTCAGAAAGCTTTCCTTGGCGATCGCGCACTTTTTCCAAATCTTCGCCGTCGATAAACTCCTGAACCAGATAAAACAGCTCCTCCGACTTATTCGTCAGCGGATTAGTCACTGGCAGCGGGAAATAGGCATACAGGTTAGGAATTTGCGGATGCCGTCGCCCCAATCGCTCTAGCACCTGCGCTTCTCTAGCAAACAGCGTCAGCGCCGTCTCCATTTGGCTCCGGCTCAGCGTCACTGGCGGCTGAAACAGCTTCACCACGCACTGACTCCGCGTGGGCGAGTCAATATCTATGGCCAAAAAAGCGGTGCCAAAGCCTCCCTGTCCCAGTACGCTCTGCGGCAAGTAGTGGCCTCTTAGCACTAGCTCCATCCGGCAAGCACTGCAATATCTTTGCTTCAGCGGATACGGCAACTTAGCGCCATCGAGATCGCTGAAGTGATTGATCGGAGAGGGGCAATGGGGACGGGTGCAGTGCAGTTGCATTGGCAGTTTGACGGTAAGCCCAGACAGTAGAAATAATGGTTTCGAGTCAGGTCGATAGGGTTAAATCGAGTCGTTAAACATCTACCGCTGCTTTGGCCTCGCCCACGCCTTTAATGGTTGAGCTATCGACGGCAGTTTTAGCCGCCGCCGTCTTGGTAGCCGCTTTGAGCGCTGCCTTTTCGCTGCTGCCTTTAGCACTGCCCCGCCTAAACGAGATTTCACGGTTGGTAAACTGGGGCAAAACCTCGTTCGTAAAGGCTTCTGCGGCTTTAGAGCGGTAGCGATTGGGGTTGAAAATGACCGAAAGCGTTCGCTTTACTTCAACCGATTCAATCCGCGCCCGGTGAATGACGCCCATCTGCAGCTCTTTTTCAATTGAAGAAGTTGAGGCAAAGGCCACGCCTAATCCAGACTGTACCGCATTTTTAATCGCTTCAATTGAGTTCAGCTCCATCTCTACGCGCAGCCGCCGCGTCTCAATGCCGCCTCGCGTCAGCACCTGATCGATCACCTTGCGAATGGTGGACTGAGAGTCGAGGGTGATGAACTTAAGCTTGTACAAATCGCTGCGAGCAATGGTGTCGTGGGTAGCTAGCGGATGAGACACCGGCATAATTAAGGCTAGCTCGTCCTCGGCATAGGGTGCAACCTCTAGCGATTCTTGCAGTTCGGGCGGTAGCTCGCCGCCGATAATCGCCAGATCGATT
Organism: Nodosilinea foveolarum; assembly: GCA_003242035.1. Taxonomy (GTDB): domain Bacteria; phylum Cyanobacteriota; class Cyanobacteriia; order Phormidesmidales; family Phormidesmidaceae; genus Phormidesmis; species Phormidesmis foveolarum. The sequence goes on from QBMC01000031.1 coordinate 26,816, forward strand.
TGACCATTGGCCACTGCCCAGGCCGTTCGCCGGGTGGAATGCACATGTAGCTGTACCGCCACTTCTGGATAGCGCTGACGAAATTGACCGATCATCCTCGGCAGTAGGTAGGTGCCGGTAGTTTGGCTCGCGCCAATAATCAGCGTACCGCCCTGCAAGTTTTGCAAATCTTCGATGGCGCGGCAGGTTTCCTGGCACAGGCTGAGAATGCGATCGCCATATTCCAACAGCAAATGCCCCGCCTCGGTGAGCTGAGCGCGCCGTCCGCCCCGGTCAAATAGCGGCACCGCGAGCGATCTCTCCAGGTTTTGCACCTGCAAACTGACCGCAGGCTGCGAGACATAGAGACTATCGGCAGCCCGCTTAAAGCTTCCCTCGGCCGCAATAGCTTTGAGGATGCGAAGCTGGTCGAGGGTAAAAGGAAGGTCTGACATGGTGGCGTTTCCCAGCAAGCGTGGGCGTCCAGTAGGGCCGAAAAAGCGGGCTAGTAAAGGGGGTTAAGGAGAGATATCTAGGGGTAGAGGGTAATTGCCGCGACTCTCTGAATTTACCAGGATATTGAGAAGATTGCTGAAGATTGCATTTGTCGCACCCCAATGGCCGGAATGGGAGCCTGGAAAAACGTGGGATCATTTTGCCACAACCGACACAGCGATAACGGAGCAATCTGCTAATCTGAGGCACAATTATAGAGAGAATGTTTGGCACCTGACAAAATCACCCTTCACCTCTGGCCCACCTAACCTACAGCAGCAATGAAGCTTAATTCCCGGCAGCAAAATGTTCTTAGGGCAACTGTGCGTCATTACGTCAGCACCGCCGAGCCAGTCGGGTCTAAGTCTTTAGCCAATGGCTACAATCTCCAGGTCAGCAGCGCCACCATTCGCAACGTCATGAGCGCGTTAGAAGGCTCTGGCCTGCTGTACCAGCCGCACACTTCAGCCGGACGCATCCCCTCAGACTCTGGCTATCGGGCCTACGTTAACGAGCTAATGGAGCCATCTCGCCCGCTGATTCGCCAAATGGAAAATACGCTGAGCCAGCGCATCGGCTCTCAGGGCAGCCATCGCCCTGGCTCCCACACTCAGCTATTCAACAGCTCGCGCATCGAGTCGCTGCTACAGGAGTCGGCTCAGGTGATTGCGAGCTTGAGCGGATATGTCGCGCTGGTCACGCTGCCTCAGGTGGAGTCGGCGACCATTCAGCATTTGCAGTTGGTGCCGGTGAGCGATCGCCAAATTTTGCTTGTGGTAGTGCTAGATGTCTACAACAACCATTCCATTTTGCTACCGCTGCTGCCTGCTAAAGCGTCAGACGGGTCTGAAGGCTTAGCGGAGGCTTCAGGTGATATCGCCAGCGAATTGCAGATGCTTTCTAACTTTTTAACCCACCAGCTCAAGGGCTGCTCTCTGCAAGATGCGGTGCTGGACTGGTCTGAAATTGATCGGGCGTTTACGCGCTATGCCAGCGCCTTGCAGCAGGCCATTAGCGACTTATCGGTGCGATCTCAGACCAAACCCGCCACTCAAATCCTGGTCAGCGGCCTAGCCGAAGTCCTGGCCCAGCCAGAATTCTCCGAGCGCAGCCAAATTCGCAGCATTGTGGAGCTTTTAGAAGACGGCCGCGATCAGCTATGGCCCCTGATTTCAACGGTCAGCCGTGCCAGCCGGGAAGTCAGTCCACTTACCGCCGCCCTCACGCCTAATCAGCGGCTGCGCATTTGGATTGGCTCCGAAAATCCGGTCGAACCCATGCAGTCCTGTGCGCTGGTCACCGCATCCTACGGACAGTCTCCAGGGCCAGTCGGGAGTTTGGGCGTGCTGGGGCCAACTCGAATGCTGTACGAGAATGCGATCGCCGCTGTAGAAGCCGCCGCCAATTATCTAACTGACGCCGTCGCGACGACATTGGACTTAGACAATCGGCTCACGCCAGAAGGTTAGAGGTCGTAGTCATCCTTATATTCGCGTCGAGGTTTGGCTAACAGCCTAGCCGCTAAAACGCCGCCCAAAAAGCCGAACAAATGGCCCTGCCAAGAAATCAATTGAGAGGTGGGCAGAACGCCGAAGATGATGCCGCCATATAAAAAGGCAACGAGTAGCGAGAAGGCGATCGCCGTCAAACTCCGCTCAAAATAACCGCGCAGCAGCAAAAAGCCAAAGTAACCAAAAACAACGCCGCTCGCCCCAATGTGGGTACTGCCCAAAGCTCCAAACAGCCAGGTTCCCAGACCGCTGCACAAAGCAGTAATTACACTCACCGCAATCCACTCTCTGCGTCCGCGCAGCATCACCAGCCAGCCCAGCGTTAGCAGCGGCAGCGTATTCGCCAGCAAATGCGCAAAGTTTCCGTGCAAAAAGGGCGCAAACAAAATGCCCCACAGCCCCGAGATAGAATGCGGTCGAATGCCCAAAAACTGCGGTAACTGGTTTCCAAACAGCAGCCAGTCCGCAATTTCAATGGCCCATAGCAGCGTCACTAGGCCCAAAAGCGTCGCAACCTGCTCGCCCACCGTCGAAAGAATGGATCGTTTCGTTTCCATAAACTACAGCAGTCCAATCACATGCAGCGGCCCGTGACCGGTCACAATTTCGGCTAGCAGTGCCAAAAAGCCCAGCATTGCCAGCCGACCATTCCATACCTCAGCTACCGGTGTCATTCCCCAAGCAGACTTATCTTGAGGGTAGATTTTTACCTTCTTCTCAGACTTCTCTAGATCAGAAAATAGCACTGGTGGCGCGATCGCCGCTTCGTCCACCATATCCGCCAGGTCATTGATAAACCCGTCGTAGGTATTGAGCGCGGGCACCCGATGAAAATTATGAATACCCGACTCTTCGGCCAGTTCGCGGTACTCAATGTCAATTTCTTGCAGCGTCTCAATATGCTCAGACACAAAGCTAATGGGGACGACCACCAAATTCTCGGTCTCTTTCGCACCCAGCTCTTCAATCGCGTCCTCGGTGTAGGGCTGTAGCCACTCAATTGGCCCCACCCGGCTCTGATACGCTAGCGTATGCTCGTTGGGTCTGCCTAGCGCCTGCATAATCAAATCGGTGCAGTGCTCGATCTGACGCTGGTACGGATCGCCAAATTCTTCGACATAGCTCACCGGCACACCATGAGCACTAAAGAAGATATGAGCGTCGTTCGGATTTTTTAGCTTGTCTAGCTCAGTGCGAATCAGATTCGCCATTGAATTAACATAGCCAGGACGCGCATACCAGGAAGGAATCAGCGTGTAGTCGATGGCTTGTAGTTGGTCGTCTTCATCCCACATTTGCTCTAGCTGCCGAAAGCTAGAGCCACTGGTGCTGATAGAATACTGTGGATACAGTGGCAGAATCACTAGCTTCTGAATGCCGTCTTGCTTAATCTGGTCAATCGCCTCTGCGGTAAAGGGATGCCAGTAGCGCATACCCACGTAAACTTCAGAGTCCTGACCCTTTTGAGCCAAAGCCTCCTTAAGCGCCTGACCCTGTTCCTCAGTAATCCGTCTTAGCGGGGAACCTCCACCAATCTGCTGGTAGTTCTCCTGAGAGGTCTTGGCCCGGCGGCTAGAGATAAACCAGGCTAGCGGTTTTTGCAAAAAGGGAAACGGAATTCGAATGATCTCGGGGTCGGAGAACAGGTTAAACAGGAAAGGACGCACATCCTCCGGCTTTTCTGGCCCACCCAAATTTAGTAATAAGACTCCCACACGGCCCATAATGAATCGCGTACCCTATGCTTAATGATTTGTTCAGCTTTAGCTATCGTAACAACTAACGCTAGGTCTAGAACATTTCCTCTGAAACATTTCTTCCCTATTCCCTTTGGCAGCCACCTAGCCACTGTGTCACTTAGTTGCCATTCACAACCGCACCTATCACAAATGGATTACTTGGCGCGACTAGAGAGCAGCCGTGAAAGCGGCTATGAGCAAACGCTAGTGCATCACCATACCACCGTCTACATTCATGACTTGCCCTGTAATGTACGCAGCAGAAGGATCGGCTGCCAAATAGCGAATCAGTCCAGCGACTTCTTCTGGCTGGCCATAGCGACCTAACGGAATGTACTTGAGGATTTCTTCGGTGTTTTTCAGATCGCCCGTCATGTCTGTGGCGATGAATCCAGGCGCGACTACGTTTGCGGTAATGCCACGCGGCGCTAGCTCTTTGGCAACTGTCTTGGTAAAGCCAATCACGCCCGCTTTAGCAGCGCTGTAGTTGGCCTGTCCCGGATTGCCCATCAGCCCAGCGACGGACGAAATGTTGATGATGCGACCCGAGCGCTGCTTGAGCATGATTTTACTAACGGCGCGGGTGCAAAGGAACACGCCGGTAAGGTTCAAATCAATCACGGCCTGCCAGTCTTCGGGCTTCATGCGGAGCAGCAGTGTGTCGCGGGTGATGCCTGCATTGTTGACTAATATGTCGATGCGGCCAAACTCGTCCATGGTGGCTTTGATTAGCGTATCGACCTGATCGGCTTTGGAAACGTCGGCTTGAAGCGCGATCGCCTCTCCCCCATTCGCCTCAATTTGCTTCACCACCTCATCTGCCGCACCGCTAGAGCTAGCATAGTTCACCACTACCTTCGCCCCTTCGCCTGCTAGTACTAGCGCCGCCGCCTTGCCAATCCCTCGCGACGAGCCGGTAATGACGGCAACCTGATCTGCTAACGCTCCAGTCATGATGGTGAAATCCTCACTCGCCTTAAAAATTTGCTCAATTCTCAATTACTGTAATCTTTCGCGGGGGTGGGGATCAATTTTCACTGAATCCTCAGCCAAGATTTCCACCCGTCCGGCAGCGGTCTTAAATTATTGCGAAACAAAGTTCCCATCTGGGGGAGTAGCCCATTAGCATGAAGATGTCCTTTTCCTTGTTTCTAAAATCATGGCAGTCAAACAGCAATTCAGCAGTTTCGAGGAGCTAGTGAGCGGTTCCGACAAGCCCGTTTTGGTCGATTTTTATGCCGACTGGTGCGGTCCTTGTCAGATGATGACAAAGATTTTGGCGCAAGTGAGTGCGCAGATGAAGGACGAAATCAAGGTTGCAAAAATAGATACAGAGCGCTACCCCGAGCTAGCTTCTCAGCATAAAATTCACGCGCTGCCAACGCTGCTGCTGTTTAAGGACGGCCAGCCGATTGATCGGATTGAAGGCGTGGTGACGGCTGACCAACTGACTAGCCGAGTGCGTGGCATGTTAGGTGGTGACGCGTAGTTTTGGTGCCGCGATCGCCCTCGGTGGCAATTTGGGCGATTCGCAGCGCATTTTGTCCGAGGCGATCGCTGTCATAAACCAAGCTCTAAATATTGACGTGACGGCGCGATCGCACTTTTACCGCACTGCGCCAGTCGGCCCCCCTCAGCCTGACTACATCAATGCCTGTGTCCTGGTCGAAACCGGACTTAGCCCCATCGCGCTAATGCACCAACTGCTGTCTATCGAAAATCAGTTTGGTCGGGTGCGGCAGGCGCGTTGGGGGGCTAGGTCGCTGGATTTGGATTTGCTTTTTTATGGCGATCGCACCTTAGACATTCTGGGTCTTACCGTCCCGCATCCTCGCCTGCACGAGCGCCCTTTCGTCCTAGTGCCGCTGATGGACATTGCACCCAATTGGCAGCATCCTATTTTGCACCAAACCACAGAACAGCTCCTAGCCCAACAATCTACTGCTGGCGTAGAACGACTGAGCCTGCGATTCTCTCCTAAAGAGACTTCGCCTATGCCCACCCCACAAAAAATCACTCCCTAGAAAGTTCGCTATTATGCCATTAGGAAAAGAACCCCCCGAGCAGCTAGACCAGCGATTGTTTTATCAGGGGGCAAAATTTAGCTTTGGCGTCAACAAGCTTCGACTACCCAACGGCAACGTCGGCTACCGAGAATGCATCTTTCATCCCGGCGGCTCAATGGCCGTGCCCGTAACCGACGCCGGGCAGTTTGTAATGGTGCGTCAGTACCGTTTTGCGATGCAGGGAAGATTGTTGGAATTTCCAGCGGGCACGATAGAAGTGGGAGAGGAACCGCTGGCGACGGTGCAAAGAGAGATTCAGGAAGAAACGGGCTATAAAGCAGCCACCTGGAAAGCACTGGGAGACTTTCCCAATGCGCCCGGTTATTCCGATGAGATTATCTACGCTTACCTAGCGACCGATTTAGAAAAGCTAGAGAATCCGCCTGATGCAGACGAAGATGAAGATATTGAAGTTGTGCTCATGGACGCTGACGCTCTGGAAAAAGCAATTTTAGAAGGCGTTCCGATTGATGCCAAGTCCATCGCGGCTTTTTACATGGCCCGAGCGCGGTTATCTTAGCGTCTGGTTCTATCTCTGTATAGACAGGCTTGTGACAACAAGGCGCGATAATCTTTTGCAAGCAGTGGATGAAAGGTAGAGCATGGCGGACGAATTGGTGCTGTTTTGGCATCGCAAGGATTTGCGGATTCGAGACAATTTGGGACTGGTTGCGGCGCGTGATCGCACCCCTAAAGTCATTGGTGTATTCTGTTTAGATCCTGGCATCCTAGACGGCGATGACATTGCCCCGGCTCGCGTTACCTACATGATCGGCTCACTGTCCGAGCTGCAAGAGAGCTACCAATCTGCTGGGAGCGAGCTGCTAGTTCTAAAGGGCGATCCTAAAAAAGCAATTCCCAAGTTAGCTAGCAAATTAGGAGCAACTGCTGTCTATTGGAACCGAGACGTGGAGCCTTACGCTCGTCAGAGAGATCACGACGTTGCCGCCGCCTTGAAAGAAAAAGACATTGAGCGCTGCACTCAGTTTTGGGATCAGCTAATGAACGATCCAGATACGATCCAGACAGGAGGAGGCGATCCGTACAGGGTGTACACACCGTTTTGGCGGAACTGGATAAAGCACGAGAAACAGCCGCCCGTTGAAGCATTGAGCAATGTGACCGGGCTAAGTTCGCATGAGAAGACGCTAGCAAATGACGCGGGTAATATTGAGCTGCCAACGGCGAAAGACTTGGGGTACGAATGGGAGAACGATCTGCTACTTGCGCCGGGAGAGAAAGCGGCTTTGGCACAGCTAGAGACTTTCTGTGATGATGATCGCGCCGTTGCAGAATACGACGAACAAAGAGACTTTCCAGCGATTCCGGGCACCTCGACCCTCAGCGCCGCGCTCAAGTTTGGCACCCTTGGCATTCGCACCGTATGGGCAGCCGCCTCAGATGTCTATAGCCGCGCTCGCAGCGACGAAACGAGAGAGAACATTCGCACCTGGCAGCAAGAACTCTGCTGGCGAGAGTTTTACCAGAGCGTCATGTACTTTTTCCCCGAGCTAGCCGAAGGCCCCTACCGCGAACCGCTCAAAGACTTTCCCTGGGACAACAACGAGGCTTTATTCGAAGCCTGGTGCGAGGGCAGAACAGGCTATCCGATTGTAGATGCGGCAATGCGGCAGCTTAACACTACGGGATGGATGCACAATCGCTGCCGGATGATTGTGGCCAGCTTTCTCACTAAAGATTTGATCATCGACTGGCGCTGGGGTGAGAAATACTTTCTGCAAAAGCTGTACGACGGCGATTTGTCTTCCAACAATGGCGGCTGGCAATGGAGCGCTTCTAGCGGAATGGATCCGAAGCCTTTGAGAATCTTTAATCCGGCGAGTCAGGCGAAAAAGTACGATCCGGAGGCGGAGTATATTCGTGAGTGGGTGCCTGAAATTCGGCACTTGGATACTAAGTTGTTGATCTCTGGAGAGATTCCGGACAAAGCGCTAGAAGGAACAGGTTACCCTAAACGAGTTGTCGAGCATAAAGCACAGCAGGCTATTTTCAAAGAGCGGTATAAAAATCAGAAGGGCTAGTGATTTGCTCTAGCTAGCTTGTTTGGACTCATTGCTCCTGCGTTTAAGAGGTCAGGGATTCTGATCAGTCCTTTCGCCGAAGGGTTGTCAATTTTTAAGCAGACGGGGAACGGGGGCGATCGCCCTCACAACCGTAAGCTCGTTAGTTTTGTCTTATTCGTAGGCTAGCCACGGGAGCTTTGGTATGCGATCGCACAACTTCATACGCAATTCTCAGATATACATGCTATATGCTTAACTAGCTGAAACAGCAGCCTGAAAGACTTTCCATCAAATTTTCAAGCAAAAATCCTGATTCTTATTTGCTACAGCCAAAAAGGAACGTATCATCATCATCACGAATTCTTGATAATTGCTTAGTAAGTTAGTAAAGCACTGTGCAGATAAAAAGGGCGCTTTCGTCTCACCTGTAAAAGGTCGTAAAACACTGCCGGAACTAGCTTTCATGGAACAACTACAATACGATGGTTCAATTGAGATATTTGATGTGCCATCTGAGACTAAAGCAGATGCTATTCCGCTACCCTCGCTTCAGCCTTCTTTTGCCTGCGCCATGCAAAGGAGTTTGGCGCATATAAAAGACAGATATGATGTACCCATGATTCTAGATATCGGCTGCGGTCGTAAGTCGGATATTGCTCGTTTTTTTAAGGGTAGTGGCATTCGAGCCACTGTTCACGGTGCAGACTTAGATCCCTATTCGCTGGAAAACAAAGACGTAGAACAGGTTTTTCTGTGCGATGCAGCCGATATGCCATTCAAAGATGGTTCCTACAATCTGGTCTTTTCTCAGTTTTTGCTAGAGCACGTTCAAGATTCTATGACGACCGTAAAATCTATTGCTCGGGTAACCGCAAAAGAGGGTCTGGTAACGCTGCTGATTCCGAATCCCACCTCACCCGCTGCAATCGTTACTAAGCTGACCCCCTTCTCGTTTCACCTCTTCTTCAAACGGCGCATCCAAGGGTTCGATGGTGTCAGTGAAGATACGTTTCCAACTGTCTTCAACTTTAAGTCGGTTAGCAATTTGAAAAGACAGATGCAAGAAGCTGGCTTTAAAGATGTTGAAGCCGTGTTTATTCCGGAGGTATATCTTCGGTTTAGGCTGCGACCCGTTTTAGGCCGATTGGCTATTCTATATACGCAGGTAATTACAGCGCTAAAGCTAGATTTCCTCAAGTCTTCGGTCGTGATGGTAGGCACCAAGGAATAGCGCTTTTACTAGGGTGGCCCTGAGCGGTTTACATGGGCCGTTACGCTATAGTCAGTTTCACTTTGAGGTAGCTGGCGCGTGTTGTATAGCATTGATTCCTGACGGTTGCCTTGCTGAGTTGCTCTGACGGCGATGTGGTAGTTGACATAGCAAAAAGGGGATTGTCAGGATTGGTTTTGTAGGCGCGTCCCCAGCCCGGAAAGCGAGCATTAACAAACAAGTTAGCGTCTTAGTGGCGTTGTTGAATAGCAAGCTTTTGAGCACCAGATTTTTGCTGGAGTTATGCTCGAAGATATTGTGATCCATGGCATTATCAAAGCTGATGAACTCCATCGCGTCAAAAACAACCGCATCACCCGTCGTTTCCTCAATGCGGAAAATTGACTTACCTGCCATGCCGTTGTACGACTTCATGCTGGTGTTCAGTCCTAAAACAAACCTCACATTGCCGCGAATCACAATGATGTCATCGGTTAAGTAATCGGTCTGATTGTTTTTGTCTTTAGGTGAGGGGAAATAGATAACTTCTGCACCGCTATCAATGGTTGCCTGAATCGCGCGGGTATCGGAGTCGAAGTCGTCTGGATTCGCGCCGAAATCGACAACGCTAGCCCATTTTGCCTGGTTGATATGTGGATAAGTCGTGTCGGGCGTGGCCTTGAAGGGTTGATTGAGTGACAGCTCTCCACTGGGCAGCGCCTGATAAATCTCGCTCGCATATTCTTTGACCGTTGTCCTGGTTTTACGGCGATTGAACTGATCGTAAACGGCGACCTGATAGCCTTGAGCGGTGGACATTACGCGCATAGATAGGGCCAACAGTGTTGATAGCGGCTGTGCCAGCCTTGCCTTCCGTGAGCTGAGCGTTGATTAGAGTAAGGCCGCATGAGGAGGGCGTTGCTGCATCGTCTGGGTTGAAGTCGAAGGCGGGGACGCTGTTTTCGCTAACTAGATTCATTAGAGCGATCGCTCTACCCCCAACCCCAAAACCTCCACCCCAGCCAAAATCTTGATTAGTGTTGTAGCCTATATAACTTTGCTGCGTACAGTAAATTCCAGCGGTGTTTTGCTGGGTGAGCGTGATATTTTCGTGGGTGCAGCCGCTAGCAGGCACTAGGCCATAGTCAAAGTCTTCAACCGTGATGTTTTTCAACAAGCCTGGACACGATTCGCCGCGTTCGGCGACGCCTGCCCAGCCCGCTCGCTGAGCATCGGCGGTTTTGATCAGAATGTTTTCGGCGTTGCTTTGGTTGCTGCCATAGTAAGACAAGCCAACCGCGCCAGGGTTGCCAGCACAGACATCTAAGGTGAAGTTTCGCATGATGTTTCTAAAGCCTACGCCGTAGAAGTCTTGCTGGTTTCCGCCGAAGCCGATGAAGGCTTTAGGCTCAGCATTATCGGAGAATCCGGCGGCGTTGTTAGTGAGTTTTAGAATGGTGCGATCGCGGCTCTGCCCTTGTAAAAAGAGAAACGCCTGCCACGAAATACTGTCAGAAAATAGATAGGTGCCATTAGGAAAATACAGCGGGCTGCGAGTGATGCTATCGTTCTCCCACGTCTCCAAGTTTGCGTACTTTTTGATACAGGTTCTCAATGCCTGCGTGTTGTCAAACCGGCCATTTCCTACCAGGCCGCAGCCACTGCCAGCTACCGACTGGTGACATTGACCACTGCATCTTCTGGCAGCACAATATCTTCTGCGGTAGCCGGGGTGCTGAAGACACTCACTGACAGGAATATGCTAAAGAGTAAACCCAACAATAAGTACGCAGCGCTTCGGTAACGTGAAGTCATAAGCGGATCTCGCACTTCTGCGAAAATAAGCTTTACAACGCCGGGTACCCTCGTCCGGATAGCATAAGGCAGCTACGCTTTCTTTCTACCCAGAATTACCCGATGTCTCGGCGTGCTTTCAACAATTTCTGGTTCTTCAAAACCAACAGATTGAAAAGTCTCTTTTATATCTAGCGCAAAATATTGGTCGAGATAGGGTTCTGTGCTTTTCAGCAACGTGAGAATGTAGGGCGGCATTTGAGCGTAGATCTCGCTTTGTGGATTCATGTCCATGATGGCAAAGTAGCCGCCCGGACGAACGAGGCGATAGGCTTCGGTGATAATGTCTTCGGCGGCGGCAGTGGGCAGCTCGTGGAACATCAGGCAGGAAGAGACCAAGTCGGCGGAGTTATCGGACAATCCAGTTTCTTCGGCGGCAGCATGAACCCATTGAATCGGCTTTGCAGTTGCTCTATCTTCTGTGCGCTCTGCATGTTGCGCCACTGTCAGGAAGTAGGGCGAAAGGTCTACACCAGTGACCGCTGAATCAGGAAAGGTGTCTTGCAAGGTCATCGTGCTACGGCCCACGCTACAGCCTAGATCTATGACGTGCTCGGGTGACTGATCGAGCTGGGCCTTCAAAACTTGGTGATAGGCATTGCGCAAGCTGGCATCTCCGTTGATGCCTGCGCGGTCGTCGCCTTCGGGCCAAATGCGGGCATGGACAGCGCGGGCGGCAACGTCTACTTCCATGGCGGGGAGCCAGCCCAGGTTGCCTTCGTCGTAGGCGTGAAAGCTGGTGGTGTAGTAGCGCGGATAGGTGAGATGGGGATTGGCGATCGCCCTCAACTCCTCCTCCCAGCGCTGATCTAGCTCAGTATCCGTCCCTCTCGCCTTCAGCGCCTTCACCTCATCGCGCCAATACACACCAATCGTTTCAGCCCTGTCCATCATCATGGTGCGGGCTTTATTTTTGGCGAATTTGGCTAACGGCTTTACAGCAAGTAGGCCGTTAATTAATTGAGAGGCGATCGCAGTCATAATGCTTCAAAAAGAGGGATTGACACAGGGCTATTTCATTCTAAATATACGTTTAAGTGTGTCTAGACTAAACTGGCAGC
>QBMC01000032.1 GCA_003242035.1 Nodosilinea foveolarum
GAAGGCAAAACCTATATGCCACATAGCCTTCGAGCGTTGTGTCACCCCTTCAGGTACCACAGTTGAAGTTTCCTCTGACAATGCACTTGAGCTGATCGACCAAGCAAAAGAGTTTATTCAGCTTGCCAATCAGCTCAAGTAGCGAAGTCAGTGACCAATGTTTCTGATATCACATACTGCGTACAGTCGCCTTACCATCTTTCACTTCACCAATCAAAACTTCGCTGACAAGTCCCACAAACAATCCATTCTCCAACACGCCCGGAATGTTGTTTATTGTCTTCTCCATCTCAGCCGGATTGTCGATACCGTTAAAAGTCACATCCAGCACCATGTTTCCTTGGTCAGTGATGACGGGGCCGTCCTTCGCAACGCCCATTCGCATCTCCACTTTACCGCTCAGTTTCTCCAAAGCCCGAGTCACCGGAGCCACAGCCATCGGCAACACTTCCACTGGCAGCGCAAAAATAGTGCCAATCTTATCGCTTAATTTAGAGCTATCTACAACAACAACAAACCGCGCTGCCAAGCCATCAACCACTTTCTCACGCGTGTGAGCCGCACCGCCGCCCTTAATTAAATTCATCTGCGGATCGACTTCATCTGCACCATCAATGGCAATGTCGATATGGTCAACATCATCTAGCGTCGTTAGCGGAATGCCGTGCTGCTTGGCCAGCACAGACGCCTGAAAAGAAGTCGGAATCCCCACAACATCTTTTAGTTCGCCAGAGGCAATGCGATCGCCAATAAACTGAATGGCATAGGCCGTTGTAGACCCTGTACCCAGGCCGACAATATCGCCAGACTTTACCTGCTGGGCGGCAGCGCGACCGACTTCCTGCTTCATCAGTTTAACGGGATCCATTTGGGCTAACTCCTAAAGACGTTTAGTTAAAAACTTACGACTTTCTAGCATGAGGGAAAGCGAGCGCAGAGTAAAGATGAACGTTAAAGTTAAAAGATGGAGAAAACGCAAGCCATTTCTAGCGCTGCTTTTACCGAGCTAGCTAGCGAACATCTCATTAACTCTCATCTGGGCGAGCAGCGCTTTTGGTACTGGCGCGGCTGGCGGATTCGCTATACGCACTTAGCCGAAACGCCAGGAACTGAGCATGAAACGCCCTTTCTACTCTTGCACGGCGCAGGGTCTAGCCTAGAGCAGTGGCGAGAAAACCTGACGGCGCTAGCAAAAGAGCGGCCTGTCTACGCGATGGATCTACTAGGATTTGGTGGTTCGCAAAAGGTGGCCGCTGAGCTGAATACAGACTTATGGGTCGCACAGACAGCCGCTTTTTGTCAGTCGTTTTTGCGTCGGCCAGTGATTTTAATGGGTCACTCGCTAGGTGCTTTAGTTGCTTTGCAGATGACAACGAGCTATCCAGAGCAGGTGAGCAGACTGGTGATGCTAACGTTGCCTGCGGCCAGACAGGAGCTAGCGGGATCAGCCGCTAAAATCGGCGCGGTGGTAGAACGATGGTTTGCTTCGCCGCTGCTCATTCGGCCTTTGTTTTGGATAGCGCGATCGCCCAAAACAATCCGTAAAGTCCTCAAAGCCCTTTCCCAAGATCCCACCCGAGTAGACGACGAGCTTATAGATAGCTTCGTGCGCCCTACCCAAGATCGCGGTGCAGCTAGAATGTTCTGTTATTTAGTCAAATCGCGCACCTCTGACAACTTTAGTCCCCTGACTAGAGACTTAATTCCGCTGGTAAACGTGCCAACACTGTTAATTTGGGGGAAGAGCGATCGCGTTATTCCCATCGCCTGGGGCCAATACGTCAACCGCCTTAACCCCCAACTCACCTTTGTAGAAGTAGACAATGCCGGACATTTCTTCTACGACGAAGGCGCAGTCGATCTCCACAATTTAATCGATCAATGGTTGGCAGGTGAGCTGCCAGAGACCAACGATGATTTGATCCCTATTCAGGTGTGAAAGCCTTGAACTGACGGCGGCGGCGCTGCCACTCTTTGATCGACTGGGCCTGACGCTGGGCGTAGCTACCCCTTTCTGTGGATGAAGTCAAACGGCAGGCGTCAGGAGAAGAAAATCGCTTATCCGTCATCGCTTCAGTCGTCAGGCAGTTTTTCAAGCTTTCGTAGTGGGTTTCTAGATTCATGGCGCCTTCTAGCTCGTAGGTATTTTGAAAGCGGCGATTGACGTCGAGGTGAAGCATTTTTGTGAGGACGCGGGTGAAATAAGGACTTAGTTCAACAGACTCCTGCCAGCGGAGATTTTGACCTTTGGGCGAAAGGGCCATATCTATCGGCGAGATGGCTGTGAGCAAATACAGACAGGTCACGCCTAGTGAGTAGATATCACTGGCATAAGTCGGCATACCTTCTAACTGCTCGATAGGCGAAAAGCCAATGGTGCCAGCACAGCGCTGCTTCTTAGCAGGCAGATTTGCGGCCTCATTGCTAGCGCGTCTAACAGCACCGAAGTCAATTAGTACCAGTTGGTTGTCATCGCTGCGGCGAATAATATTAGCGGGTTTGATATCTAAATGCAGCAAGTTTTGCCGATGCACGTGACGAATAATAGGCAACATCTCGCGGATGAACTGCTTTACTTGGGCTTCTGTCTGCACACCTTGGCGTCTCACCTCCTGGCTGATGGTAAGACCCGGCACATGCTCTTGCACCAAATAAAACTTGCCATTGTCGGTAAAGTGGCTCAGCAGTCCGGGTAGCTGAGCATGATTTCCCAAGCGGGCCATCATCCGGGCTTCTCGCTGAAATCGACGCTGGTTGCGCGCTAGCTCTATCGTCGTTTTAGACTTGTACTTGAGCTGCTTGATAACGCAGGGCAGCAGATGCGCAGCGGTGACGTCTTTGGCAAAGTAGGTTGTGCCAAAACCGCCCTGACCCAGGCGATGAATGATAACGTACTGATTTCTGAATAATCGCGACTGATGCGCGGCTGATCGCTGTTCGCTCGCAGCTTCGGCGGCGAACGTGGGCGCAGGTGAAGAACTGGATGAGCGAAGCAAGGACGATTTCATGGATTCTCAGTGCAAGTACGCGCTTTTGTGACTACTCCTTATCAGAGTGGCCGCAATATTACTGAGACGCCATCCGTCTTACGCTTATCTTTATAAAATAGGGCGCGTTGGTAAGGAAAAGCTGAAGGTGCTGCCTTTACCAAACGCGCTTTTGGCGACGATTTCTCCTCCCTGAAGCGTCACTAGGCGACGGCTAACGGCCAGTCCAATACCCGATCCGCCTGAGGTGCGATCGCGCGATCGATCCGCGCGCCAAAACCGCTCAAACACACGTGGTAAGTCCGCTTCAGAAATACCAATGCCCGTATCTGAAACTGCCACCCAGAGAAAGTCTTTCTCTGTATAAACCCGCACATTTACCTCACCCTTAGCGGTGTGACGCAGCGCATTACTCAGCAGATTCACCAGCACCTGCTCAATCCGAGCCGGGTCGCCCCAAGCAGTTGGTAAATGCTCAGGTAGATCGGTTGTAAGCGTTAGATTGTCGGAGGTGATGAGCTGAGCGGAGAAGCGATCGCACACTTGAGTAATTAGAGGAGCGATCGCCACTCCACGCGCCTCAATCGGCAAATAGCCAGACTCCAGCTTAGACAGCTCTTGCAAATCATTCACCAGCCGCTGTAGCCGCTCCGTTTCGCGCACCAATCGCTCATAAGTCTCTCCAGAAGGCGCAATCGTTCCATCTGCCAACCCCTCTAAATAGCCCTTTACAATCGTCAGCGGCGTCCGCAGCTCATGTGTCAAATCGCCTACTAGCTCGCGCCGCCGCCGCTCCACATCCTCTAAATCGTCCGCCATCCGATTAAAGCTGCGGCCCAAATTATCAAACTCTGGAATATCCAACGGCGGCACCCGCGAAGAAAAATCGCCCGCCGCAAACTGCCGCGTAATCGCTTCCATGCTCAACAAAGGCTGCGCAATTCGCCGCGATAGCCAGTAGCTCAGCGCCCCTGCCGTACTGCCGCCCAAAATCACCGACCAGCTCATTCCCTTAGCCCAGGTTTCAGTAAACCCGTCCACCAATTGCCCCTGCACCACCTTCTGAAAGCGGATGCCCTGACGCTCCATTTTTTCTAACGTCACCACAAAATATCGGGGCGTATAAAGCCGACTCACCGCCGCCAGCGCAACCACAGTCACCGCCATTACAGTGAGCTGAGAAATTAAAAGGCGATTGCGTAGACCCAGTTTTTGATCTACTTTTTGACGAGAGTTACGCTCAGGAAGAGCCATAGAAAGTACACAAAAGTTCAATACGCAGAGCGGTCAAAATCCATCCTGTAGCTTCACCTTTACTTTATAGTCACGCGATCACAGCTAAGCGCACTCAGCTCGCCTCGTCCTCAAACCGATAGCCTACGCCCACCACCGTTTTAATGAAGGTGGGCTGTGCCGGATTAGGCTCTACTTTCTTTCGCAGCCGAGCAATATGCGCATCCACCACCCGCTCATCCCCAAAAAAATCGCCGCCCCACAGCTTCTCAATGAGCTGCGCCCGGTTCCACACCCGGCCCGGATAGCTCATAAACGTACAGAGCAAATCAAATTCTAACGGAGTTAGCTCCAGTGTCATCCCTTCAGCACTTTTTCCCGCCAGCTCCACTTCTTCTAATATATCTTTTTCAAGTGAGGTGAGATTCTTAGCCTCAGTTTGGGAATCCTTGGAGTCATATGAGGCGATCACCTCAGAAAGCGACTTAGCAACCGCTAATCTCTGGTCAACATCCACCGTAAAGTGGGCCGTCTGATAGGTATTTTTGGAGGCACTTTGTCCCCCTGCTCTCAAGCTGCGCCTTAAAACAGCGCGCACCCTGGCCACCAGCTCACGAGGGCTAAACGGCTTCACCATGTAGTCATCGGCCCCCGTCGATAAGCCAATAATCCGGTCTATCTCCTCGCCCTTGGCAGTTAGCATCATAATGTAGGGATCTTTCACCGCCTGCTGCTGTCTAATTCGAGCGCAAACTTCTAAGCCGTCAAGACCCGGCAGCATCAGATCTAAAATCAGCAAATCTGGCTGAATGGCCTCAAACCGATCCAGCGCGGTGCTACCATCCCGGCAAATATGACAGTTAAACCCTTCCTTAGACAAATAAAGCTGAATCAGTTCGGCAATCTCAACCTCATCTTCCACAATCAAAATGTCCATCAGTGCTGGCCTCCTTCCTCATCACAAATTCCTCAGCAAGCTGTGGTTATATAGCGATAGCGTAGCTTCTATCAACTGATTTTGATAAAGACTGTGGTAAGCCCTATGCCTTTTGCTTGCCCTTACTGATAGGGTGACATACGCTCTCTAAAGAGCCATATATTCATAATATTAGTCATATTAGCCAACCGCTCCCGGCAGCGATCTCAAGGGTCGTCCTTACTCACGTTCACGTTTCTCCGCTTCTCGTTCACTCTATAGAAATACTAGCGTTCTGAGCGAATGCGTCCTAACTCTATGTCTGCACTGACTTTTAAAGACCTATCCGCAGAACTGACTCAGGCTATTGAGTCTCAGTTAGACACGCCTTCAGGCACCCAGGCCCGCTGCACCCTGGGTCGAGAAAAGGTCATGGTTTTAGTTGAATACCCGACGGAGGTTGGCCAGTCAGAACCCCTCGCAGACAGCACTCTGGACTGGCTAGAGCAGTCACTTAGACAACAGTTCGACACGGTTGGCTTACCCGAAGAAGCCGCCGACCTGAGCGAAACGGGCGATGCCGTCGCCGTTCAGCTATTTCTGAAGCACCACAGTGAGCCAAAGCCCTTTACAGCTCGCTCATTTACCTGGAAAGTGGCAGACGGTTTCAACGACCTATTTGGGGAACCCATCGGCGACAGCGAAGAGCCGATCAAAACACCAACGCCCGCCTTCCAAGATGCAACCGGTTCTTTGTCTTCTCCTGAGGCCGAGGCTGAAGCAGAAGCAGCTCATGCATTTGCAGATATAAGGCCAGATATAAGGCCGCTAGAATCAGAATTGGATACCGGCCTAGAAGACGCCTTTTTACCTATTTCTGCGATAGAGGATCTAGACTCAGAAATATTTTCGCTACCTGGAGATGAATTCACCGCAGACTTAGACGCCTCTGATCTAGATCTACCGACAGTTGATTTACCCATCGCCTATGCCGGAAACAGTGACCTGTCAGACGAAGGATTCTTCGAACTTGAACCTAGTGGCGTTTCTAGCCCTAGTGGAGCGTCTGATAGTGAGCTTGCTACGGACTTTGAAAATGCACTAGACCAATCGGCGGCCCAGCTCACAGACAACGAAGCCGACTCAGAAATAGAGTTTGCTGAGGATATCTTTTCTGAGCTATTAGATTCTGAATTTCCAGATTCTGAATTTCCAGATTCTGAAAATGTAACTGCTGAATATTTACAGCACTCAGAGGCGGAAACCTGGCAGGAGCCGTTAGGAGAAGCTAGTCAGCTCAAACCAGAGACTGTTCAAACAAATGATCGCCCAAAAACATCAACCACTCAGTCAGCAGGCGACGCGCCCAAGGCTATCGTCAGCTTAAAAGACCCCTTCGACAATAATCGTCCTATTGAGCTGAGCGGAGATGACTCGTTTAGCGGTGATTTATCTTCTGATGATGATAGAGCCAGTAACGAGCGATTCAGTGAGAGTGCATCAGACGATGACCTAGCGGGAGATTGGATACCCGATATCTCCAGCCGGGAAGATGAGGCAGAACCGGGAGAAGATATCTTTGCAGCGATCGCAGATGAGACAGAGCCAGGAGAAGATATCTTCGAATCGAGCGAGGGTGAGTTTGATGCGTACGGCTCTGATGACTATGACGCTGATGACTATGACGCTGATGACTATGACGCTGATGAGTTTGGCAGTAACGAATACACGACGGATGAGTACGAGACCACTGAGGATGGCGAAACCTCTGAGGAGGAACGCTATCAGCTAGCGCTGGCATCAGAAGAAGACGCGCCCTACGAAGCGGTCGCCCTCGTAGACGAGAGAGAGGTACAAAAGCAAGGAGAGCAGTGGCAGCAGCAAACGAAAGGAAACCTATGGTTTTTCGCGGGTGCAATCGGCTTCGTTGTGATCGGTCTATTTGGGTTTGTGCTCACTAGACCCTGTAGTTTTGGGGCTTGTCCTCGGATTAAAACCGCTCAGGCCGAAGGCGAAAGGGCACTGTCGGATCTGACGCTAGAGGCCGATCTGAAGGCTGTTACAGCCGCTAAACAGCGGCTTAATCAGTCGGTGCGATCGCTCCAACCTATCCCCTTTTGGTCGCCCCACTACTCAGAAGCAAACGCCATTTTACCCAAATTTGAAGGCCAGCTCACCGCTTTAGATCGCGTTAGCGCCGCGCAGTCCCAAGCTTACGAAGCAGCATTGGCCTCGCAAAATCCCCCGCATTCTTCGGCCAAGTGGGAGGAGATTGTTGAGCAGTGGAGAGGGGCGATCGCCATCCTAGAAAACGTCCCCACCGATAATCAAGTCCGCCGACTCGCTGACCGCAAGCTCACGGAATACCGCGCCAATCTATCTACCATTAAGGTGCGAATTGACGCCGAATCGCAGGCCGAAGCCAGTCTACTAGCCGCTCAAAAAGCCGCTACTCTGGCCACTGCCACCGCGAACCAAGCCAGCTCGATAGAAACCTGGGAATCTGCCCTGCAAAACTGGGAGTCGGCAGTTCAGCAAATCGACCAGATTCCGCAAGGAACTCTGGCCTATAAAGAAGCTCAGGGGTTGCAAGCAGAGTATCGGCAGCAGATGGAAATTGTGCGCGATCGCACCCTAAAAGAACGCAACGCCAGCCGAAACCTCTCCAAAGCTCAACAGCTCGCCAGCGATGCCGAACGCGTCGCCAGCGAGAACCAGTGGACAGTCGCCGTCCAAACCTGGACAGCCGCCGTCAAGCAAATCCAGGATATCGGCCCAGGCACCGCTGCCCATACCGTCGCGCAGCCACTCGTCGGCCTCTATCAACAGTCGCTCGCTAAAGCCGACAGCAACCGCCAAGTCTCACTGCGGTTTCAGCCCGTCGAACCGAGCTTTTACGCCGCCTGCGGAGCCACCGTCGCCCAGCGATGCACCTATTCCATACGCGGCGGCAACGTCCGGCTAAATCTTTCAAAAGACTACGACCGAGCGATTAATCAGTCCATTACGCCCCCCGATCAGCGCAGCGAAATCAACATAGACTCTGGTGTGGTCACCCAGTCAAATCAACTGCTCAAGGAAATTACATTGCTCAGTACACAGGGCAATTTCCCGATTGAGCTGTATGACGCGAAAGGCGAATTTCTAGCTCGCTATCGCCCCGATCTAAGTGGATTCGTAAAAGATCAAAAGACAGAAACTTAAAAGTGCCTCATTTGGGATCTACTAA
The DNA here is from genome assembly GCA_003242035.1 of Nodosilinea foveolarum. Classification (GTDB taxonomy): domain Bacteria; phylum Cyanobacteriota; class Cyanobacteriia; order Phormidesmidales; family Phormidesmidaceae; genus Phormidesmis; species Phormidesmis foveolarum. Next base: position 8,366 of record QBMC01000032.1, read on the forward strand.
TTGCATGGCCGGATTAAAGAACTGCTGCATAATCCCGTAGGTCGCAATCAGCGCCGCAATTAGCGTTGCTAGCGCCAGCATAAACATAATTAAAATCTGGTAAAGCGCCGCAATTAACGGATCGGCACCCCCTAAAATCTGCCCGGTAAGCGTCCCTGGCAAAGTCACCAGTCCCCCTACCATCATGGCGCTAATCGTTGGGATCAGCCCCGCTTTAATCGCCTCTTTGCGATAGGTCGAAGCCGCCTGCTTGGACGTTGCGCCTAAGCTCAAATGGGTTTCTATCTCGGTGCGGCTATTACGCAACGCGCTTACTAACCGTTCGCCTGCAATCGAAGCTGCCGTCATCGCATTCCCCAGCACAATTCCCGTTAGCGGAATTAGATACTGCGGGCTGTACCAGGGGTCGGGTTGAATCACAAAAACGCAAACGTAGGTAACCGTCACCAACGCGCTTGAAAAAATCGCCAGCAAAACCCACTTAAAGAGCTGAGACATCTCGCGATCTATTTGGTTGCGAGCTACCACCGCCGCAATCGTCGCCATCCCCACGAGTACCGCCAAAATAAGCAGCGGACTTTCAGTGTTGAACACAATCGAGAGAAAAACGCCGACGCCCAATAGCTGAACTAAGGCCCGTACTGTCGCGATCGCCCAAGTTTTAGAAAGCCCTAGTCCCTGCCAGCTAGAGAGTCCAATAGCGATCGCCATCAGCCCGATAGCCCATAGCATTCCGACCAAATCAGGCACTATATTCGTCGCGGCATCCGCCATAAACATCCAGAGAACTGTACATCTCACCCCCAATCTTCAGGCGAAACCGCTATAGAATACATCAAAGTCTTTGTAACGTTTCGTCTCCGACTATGGTGATCGCCCGCCGTTCGCTTAGTGCTCCCATTCAGGTATTTACGTGAATAAAGTTATCAGCCCGGTTCCTCCGCTAGATCTCACCCAGCAGTACGCCACCATTGAAAGTGATGTCAGCGCGGCGGTGTTAGCCGTGCTGTCCTCTGGGCAATACATTAACGGGCCGGTGGTTGAGTCATTTTCTGCGCAGTTTGGAGACTACATCGGCACCACAGAATGTATCGTCTGCAACTCGGGCACAGACGCGCTGTACCTAGCCTTAAGAGCATTGGGCATCGGCCCCGGCGATGAAGTCATTACTTCCCCATTTACCTTTATTGCCACTGCCGAAGCCGTCAGCGCAGTAGGCGCAGTTCCCGTATTTGTAGATATCGAGCTAGAAACGCTAAACCTGAATCCAGCGCTGATAGAACAGGCGATTACCGCCAAGACTAAAGCTATTTTGCCGGTTCATATCTTTGGTCAGCCGGTGGATATGGACGCGGTGATAGCTGTAGCCGAAGCGCACCAGTTGCCCGTGATTGAAGATTGCGCCCAAGCCACCGGCGCACAGTGGGGCAAGAAAAGAGTCGGCAGCATTGGTCGAGTGGGCTGTTTTAGCTTCTTCCCGACCAAAAATTTGGGTGGCTGTGGCGATGGCGGCGCGCTCACTACAAACGACCCAGAGATTGCGGCTACTGCAAAGCTTTTGCGCGACCACGGCAGCAAAGTGCGCTATCACCACGAAGCCATCGGCATCAACAGCCGCCTAGATGCAGTACAAGCGGCCATCTTGAAAGTGAAGCTTCAACATTTGGAAAAGTGGAATACTCAGCGGCAAATTGTCGCGTCTCGATACGAACAGCTACTTGCCGATGTGAGAGGCGTGAAGTCGCCTAGAGCCACACAAGGCGGCAGCAGCGTCTGGAATCAGTACACCGTGTTGATAGAAAATAGCACGGGAGAAAAGCGCGATCGCCTGCGAGAAAAAATGCAGTCCAACGGCGTCTCCACGATGATTTACTACCCCGTCCCACTGCATCAACAGTCGGTATACTCAGACTTGGGCTACGCTGCTGGCTCCTTGCCGAATACAGAACAAGCCGCCGGAGAAGTCCTTGCACTCCCCATGTTTCCAGAGCTAACGGTCGATCAGCAAGAGCAAGTTGTCTCTACGCTTAAAGCAGTCCTAAAAACGCTATGAGCCTACCTGGCAGAGACAGACTCATCAGGTTAAATCTGTCTATAGTTCTTAATATATTTGTATTTTTGTATACTAAAATAAAGCCAATGCGAAAGCTTGCGGTTGCAAGCCTGCAACCCTTATGACAGCCTCCGCCATCCCTGAATCGTCTAATCCTCACAACATGCGTCGTTATGATTGGCAGGCGATCGCCAAATACTACCGCTGGCGGCCCCTCGTCATCCTCTGGCGTACGCTCACCGTTTCCTGGATGCTCGGCACATTCGCACTAGGACTGCTCAGCGATCACTTATTCAACCGCTCAGTTATTAATCAAGAACGTAGAGCCATTCGCCTGCGCCAAATTTTAACCAAGCTAGGGCCAACCTTCATCAAAGTGGGTCAGGCCCTCTCCACCCGGCCAGACCTGATCAAGCCTAGCTTTCTAGAAGAACTGATCAAGTTACAAGATCAGCTTCCCCCCTTCCCCACTCCCATCGCTCGCCAGATCATCTACAACGATTTAGAGCGCACCCCAGAAGAAATTTACAGCACCTTTTCCGATCTGCCAGTCGCTGCTGCTAGCTTGGGCCAGGTATACCGCGCTCGTTTGTATAGTGGCGAAGAAGTCGCCGTAAAAGTGCAGCGGCCAGACCTAATGCCCATCATCTGCCGCGACCTGTACATTATGCGTTGGGCAGCAAGCTGGATTGCACCCTGGCTACCGCTGAACCTGGGCCACGATTTGACGCTGATTGTGGACGAGTTTGGGAGCAAATTGTTTGAAGAAGTGGACTACCTCAATGAGGGTCGCAATGCAGAGAAGTTTGCGGCTAACTTCCAGGACGAACCGCTGATAAAAGTGCCTGCTATCTATTGGCGCTACTGTAGCGCTCACGTTTTAACGATGGAGTGGATCGAGGGCTTCAAGCTGACCGATACCGACGCCGTAAAAGCAGCCGGTTTAGCCAGTAACGATCTGGTTGAAATTGGCGTCTCCGCCGGACTAAGACAGCTTCTAGAGTTTGGCTTCTTCCACGCCGACCCGCATCCTGGCAATCTGTTTGCCATGCCCGACGGCCGTATGGCTTACATTGACTTCGGCATGACCGACCAGCTCGACCAGCTCACCAAAGAGACCTTGGTAGATTCTGTTGCTCACCTGATTAACAAAGACTACGCCAACTTAGCTAACGACTTCGTAAAGCTAGGTTTTTTGACTCCCGATGTAGATGTTAGGCCCATTGTACCGGCCTTAGAGGCTGTCTTTTCAGACGCCATTGGTGCCAGTGTCGGCGACTTCAACTTCAAATCCGTCACCGATAAATTCTCTGAGGTGATGTACGAATACCCCTTCCGAGTACCGGCTAAGTTTGCGCTGATCATTCGCTCATTGGTTACCCAAGAAGGCTTAGCACTCAGCTTAGATCCCAACTTCAAGATTCTTGAAATTGCCTATCCGTACGTAGCTCGCCGATTGCTAACGGCAGAGACGCCTAGCCTACGTCGGCGACTGATTGATGTCTTATTCAAAGACGATCATTTCCAGTGGTCGCGTCTAGAAGATCTGTTGATAATCGCCCGCGCCGACCAGAACTTCGACATTATTCCAACTGCCGGATTGGGCCTTCAGTTTTTACTGTCTGAGGAAGGTCGGTATTTAAGACGACAGCTAGTGCTAGCGCTGACAGAAGACAACAGACTGCACACCGAAGAGGTTCAGCGGCTGTGGTTCTTAGTAAAAGACGATTTGCAGCCCGATAAGATTTTGGGTGCTGCTTGGGAGGCGATCGCCGACTTCTCCAAAGAAAAAGCCGCCGCCCTCGTGCCAACTGAACTAGTCGGTGCCTTTGCCCGCCCAGTCACGACGCCATCCCACCGAACATCTCCCAGAGCGCCGCGATAAGGCTCTGACTTTCCGAGATATAATCGGTCTTCAGAATTCCATTCATCAGACACTGACTGAAACGTTAAACAAAGAGCACCCCACTAATATGTACTACGCCGATACGCCTCCCTACTTTCTTTTAGCAACCGGTCTATTCATCGCCATCACGTCTGGACTGGCTTTCTCCGCAGTACTAAAAGGATCGGTCGGCGATTGGTACGCTAAAAAATCCACTCGCTCCATCTCTAAGCTCAGAGGGTTCGACCTTCAGCTTCCCTTTCTGGGCATTTGCTTAGGAAGCTGTGTATTTTTGGCCTCAGGCATGTCTATCTTTGGCTTCCCTACCAAAATTGCTTACGCCATGGCTTCGCCCCTCATCCTGCTGAGCGCCTTGCTCGTTTGGACTCAGCTCAGAAAGAACTTAGCGGCCTTAGAAAGCGGTAACACCAGAGCCTTCGAGCTAGACGGATTCTAAGACGGCGCTATCACTGCAACGTCTCAATATAGGCAATCTGGCTCTGAGCCGTACTCGCCCACTGAGCATCCCCTTGGGCAACGTAGACATTGCTAGCTTCGCGTAGCTTGTCTTTAGCTTCGCTGTAACGTTTCAGATCGGCTAGGGCCAGCCCTTGAGCGTAGTAGGCGTGACCAAAACTTGGTGCAATCTCAACGGCTCGATTAAACTGCGCCAGCGACTTAGTCAGCTTGCCCTGCCGCACTAGCGTAACGCCCAGGTTGTAATAGGCTTCTGCATAGTCGCCGTTTAGCGCGATCGCATTCTCAAAAGCCTGTTGAGCGATCGCATACTGCCCCTGAGACTGATAAAGCACGCCCACATGATAGTGCGGCTCAGCCGCGTCAGGGCTAAAGGCGATTGCCTGATTAAATTCAGAGAGCGCCCCATCTAAGTCGCCCTTTCGCCTCAGCAGTAGCCCCAGATTATAATGCGCTAGCCCCAAATCAGGCTCCAGCTCAACCGCCTTAGCTAGATAAGCTTCGGACTGGTCTACGTTGTCGCCTTCTAGCAGCGCTGCTCCTAAATTGACATAGGCCAGAGCGAACGTGTTATCGGCCTGAATTGCCTGCCAAAACGCGGTCGCCGCCGCCTGTAGCTGATCGTCTTGCCGGAGCGCTAGGCCCAGGTTGTAGTGAGCCGCTGCCGAGCTTTCGTCGAGAGAGACCGCCTTTTGAAATGCCGTGATCGCCGACTCAGTATTACCTCGACGAACAAACTCAATGCCCTCGGAGATCGCCCCATCCACCGCAGACTCAACTGGAGCTTGAGCCATATAAGTTTTATCCGCAGCCAGCACCGCTGGCGCCAACGGGCCTATGCCTATGCCCATAGAGGCCAGTAACACCAACCAAGACTGAGAGCGAGTTAGCCGTTTCATGAATTTTTCAGGACGCTTTATCTTTAGCCTATCTGATGAGCGCCAGACTACTGATCAACCTTTGTGACAGTTGATACCCTCTAAAGACTGTCTATTTAATCTGATGCCGATTCAAGGCTAACCCGCAGGCACTGCCGTCACGCTTGCCAGCTCACTCGGGTCAAGATGATGATTCAGCACTTCCCCATCGCGAAACCACACCACGCGATTTGTCAGCTTTGCTACGTCTGGCTCGTGAGTGACCATCACCACCGTAATACCGCGCTTATTTAGCTGAGAAAAAATATCAATCACGTCCTGAGTCGTTTGCGTATCGAGTGCGCCGGTTGGCTCGTCAGCCAGAATCAGCAGCGGATTGTTGACAATGGCGCGGGCGATCGCTACCCGTTGCTGCTGCCCACCCGAAAGCTGATTCGGTCGATTATTCATGCGGTTTCCCAACCCCACTTGCTCTAGCGCCTCAGCCGCCCGCTCTCTTCTTTGACGACTCGAAACACCCGCATACATCATCGGCTGTTCCACGTTCTCTAGCGCCGTCAAATGATTCAGCAAATGGAACTGCTGAAAAACAAACCCAATTTTGCGATTTCGAATAGCCGCCAAACTGTTCTCCGGCAACTGCGCCACGTCTTGCCCGTCAAACAAATATTCGCCGCTCGTCGGCTGATCCAAACAGCCAATCATATTCATCGCCGTCGATTTTCCAGACCCTGAAGGCCCCATAATCGAGCAATACTCGCCCGACTCAATTGACATATCCACATTCCAAAGCGCCCTCACCTCGGTATTACCGCTCCCGTAGAGCTTCGTCACTTTGCGAAATTGAATTAAAGGAGACATAGGTAACCACTTTCTACGCGCTGCGTAGCGCCACAATCGGATCGAGCTTCGCGGCCTGACGAGCAGGCACAACGCCAAAGAAAAGACCAATCGTTCCTGAAACGCCGACCGCAACAACAATAGCGCTAGCAGAGACGCCCGCCTCGAAAGGAGAAAGCGCCGCAATCACAAAGATACCCCCGACGCCGATGGCCGTTCCTACTAGTCCACCAATTGCCGAAAGAATCACTGCTTCGATTAAAAACTGGCTCAGAATGTCTTTTTGCGTTGCACCAATCGCCTTACGCAAGCCAATTTCTTGGGTACGTTCGCGAACGGAGACCAGCATGATATTCATAATGCCAATGCCGCCCACAAACAGAGAGATAGAGGCGATCGCCGCTAACATCAGGGTCAGCGCCCCGGTCACCGTATCGGCAATATTCAGCAGCGTATCCTGGCTTTGAATGTAAAAATCATCGCCGCTATCCGTCACACCATGCCGCAGCCGCAGCAAATTCGTAATCTGAAACTCCGCTGTTTCCATCGCCGCTTGGTCGAGCGCAGACACCGAAACAAAGGAAACGTCTACACCATAAGGAGAAGTTCTCCCCACAATTCGACTGGCCAGCGTCGTAATCGGAATTATCACCGCATCGTCGTAATCCAGACCCAAATTAGAGCCTTTCTTTTCCAAAACGCCGACAATCTCAAACGTAATGCCCTTCGCTCGAATCTGCTGACCAATCGGGTTTTGGCCTTCGAACAGGCGCTCGGCTAGTGTGCTTCCCATTACCGCGACTAGGCTGCTCGATTTTTGGTCGAGGTCGTTTAGAAATCGTCCTTGACCTACTTCAAAACTGCGCACCGTCAAGAAGCCTTCCGTTGTGCCTACAATGCTGCTGCTAGTATTGCGATTGCGGTAGCTGATGAGGCCCTGCGTCGTTTTTTCAGCGGCAACGGCGGCTACAGACGGGACTTGGGACGCGATCGCCTCGGCATCTGCCACCACCAAATTTCGAGGAATATCAATATCGCCTAGCTGCCGCGCATCTCGATTTCCTGGCACAATAAACAGCACATTTGGCCCCAAACTCTGAAGCTGCCCATTCACATACTTCTGAGCGCCCTCACCAATGCCAATCATCGCAATCACCGACGCATTGCCAATAATAATGCCAAGCATCGTCAGGCCACTGCGCAGCTTATTGGCGCTCAGCGTTTTGGTCGCCATTTTCAGGCTCTCAGCAAAATCCATAAACGAATGACTCTCGGGTAATACTTCTAGCCTAACGAAGATATTGGACTTTGTTGAGTAGAACAACCCATAATTGACCTTTAGCAGGCTCTTTATGGGCAAGCCAAACGCAGATTCAACGCCAGTTATCAACCTATGATGGACCAGCTAGCACAGCTTTTTAAGCAGTATAAACGAGCAGGTACGCGCTGAGTACGACACAGAGATGTACTGGGGTCACTGCTACAGATGGCCTACTGTAGATTATCTTCGTCTCAATCGCTCAATCCAATCTATGTCTTTTTTCTGCAACTCGCTTGCACTAGGCATCTGCTTACCATTCATCAGCCCTGAAATAGCGGCGATATCGCGATCGCGTCCTATCCCTGCAACCGCTAAAATCTGTTTATCTTTCACATAAAAAGCCAGAAAAGACTTATCTTCTAAACTACCTTGAATAACCACATCATCCCACTTTTCGGCATGGCCGATGTAGCGTAGCTTAACGTCGTACTGTCCCGCCCAGAAAAAAGGAACAGACTTAAAAGCAACCGATTCTCCGGTCATATTTCGCGCTGCCGTCCGCCCATGCTGCATAGCCAAACGCCAGTGTTCTATCCGAACAGACTCACCCGTAATAAAGTGAGGGAACTGCGCAATATCGCCCGCCGCATACACATTAGGCGCAGCCTGCAAATATTGATTCACCGGGATACTCTTGTCGTCCTCGTCCAGTGCAATCCCTTCAATAAAGTCTGTTGCAGGCTGCACACCAATACCCACTACCACCATATCCGCAGGCAAAACATCACCGTTCTCTAGCTCAACAGAATCAATCTTTCCATCACCCTTAAACGCCGTAGCCTTACTTTCCAGCTTAAACTTCACGCCGTGCGACTCGTGGATCTGCATCATCAGCTTGCCGACTTGCTCACCCAACACGTTCTCAAAAGGAACCGCATTTGGCGTCACAATGGTGACCTCTAGCCCTTGTTGATTTAGGCTAGAGGCTACCTCCATGCCGATAAATCCAGAACCAACAATAACAACTTTTTCAGCCTGTTTAGAAGCTTCAAGAATAGCCCTAGCATCCTGCGCCTGACGCAGTGTAAAAACGTTGTCTAAGTCCGAGCCGTCAATCGGAATTTTCTTAACGGCACCACCCGTAGCGAGCAGCAAGGTGTCGTATTGAATAGATTCGCCCTCGCCATAGGTAATTGTCTGGGCCTTAGCGTCTAGCTTAGTTACCTTTGTAGCCGTCTTAAGCGTTATATCGTAACGCCGGTAGAAGCTGATCGGCCGTAGCAAATCTAGATCGTCTGCCTGGTCTTGCTGAAGGTAAGCTTTGCTGAGTTTAGTGCGATCATAAGGCGGCTCTTCGCTCGCCGTAATGAGAACGATGCGCCCTTCAAACTTCACCTGTCTAAGCATCTGCGCAGCCGCACATCCCGCAGCGCCCCCGCCAATAATCACAAAGGTACGGTCATCCGATTTTTGGTTGGCCAGCTCAGGCACCCTACTCTCTTCTCCATTTGACCCTTTCAAATTTGACAATTCTACGTATACAGTGTCGGCTTCTATCGAGGTTGGATACTGAGCCAAGTCATTCAGCGCAGGAGGTTCCAACATTTGCCCAGATCGCAGACTAAAGCAGGCATGATGCCACGGGCAGACAACGTGGCCATTCATCATCACACCGTCGGCTAGTTTGGCTCCTGCGTGAGTGCATTTAGGAGCGATCGCCCAAAACTCACCCTCAAAACGAGCCAACAGCACTTCCCTGTCAGCTACAGAAAACTGCCGCATCTCGCCGTCTTCCAACGCCTCAACCGGACAAACCGCCACTTTCTGAGCCATCAACTTTCCTGTATCTCTATAACTGATTTTATAACTGGCTTTTAGTGACCTAACAGCAAGCGTCAGTCCAAACTACCACCAACGTCAGTCAGCGTAGAGAAAGTTTAGCTAGTCAACATCTCTCATTCGATACAGCTCCGCACCCGCAGACGGCATAATCTCAGCGTATAAAACCTTTACTAAGGGAATACTGACAACGCTAAATCAGCAGAAAACAAACAGAAAAAAGCTCCAACGGCACACTTTCAGACGTGACCCTCGGGGCATAGATTGGGTAGACGCTTCTTCGAACATCAGCAACTAGTCGTCGGCCTTCTTTAACTAGCAAAACTAAGATGAGCGAAGAATCGTGGTAGAGCAACTTGAAACAAAACAATTAGAGCGGAAATCTCAAGCAGTCTGCCTGCTGCGCTTGATGAACGCGCCCGCGACTGCAAATAGACCCAGCGCAGCCGCACTTGCAGGCTCTGGAACAGAAGTAGCATCTAGATCCTCAACATCGTAGTAGCTCTGCTTGGCGAACTCGAAGCTTTTTAGTTCTTTGCCCTCGTACTGAGTCGTTAGGCCACTGACGCCATGAACCCACAGCCCAATCTTATTGTCAAAATCGACGCCTTTCCAATTTGGATTCGTGATTTCAGAAAGATCAAAAGTACTAGTGTCAAAATCGAACTCAAATGTTTTCTGGCTAGCGCCGTTAGGTGTCACAACTAGATCAGTAGAGCCTAAGAATTTACCAGGGTTAGAAAAGCTACCAGGATTGTTTTCACCGTTGTACTCATAGGCACTCACTTTGTTTTGTATGCCGTCCACGTAGAAAATGGCTAGCCTATTAGGACTCTCTTTAGGATTAACGCCATCGTTAACCACCAACCAGAGTCCGTCTGCTAGTTTGCCGTTCTTCTCTTCGAAAGTAGAAGACCAGCTAAAATCTTGGTGCCGGGATTGTAGCTCGTCGTAATAGACTTCGTGAGGCCCGCCTTAGTATCTTTACCTTCGGGGTCGCCAGTTATAGGACCGCTATCGAAAGTGAAATTTACGGCAAAAGCAGGAGCGCTTAGAAGCAGAACAGTAGCGGTAGTAAGTAGAGCGCTTGTTTTAAAACCCATGTTTACTAATTCCAGGAATGTGTTTGTCAATGTACAAAGTATGGTCTTTGCTCTGGGTAAATACGTAAGGCGTAGGTAAAAATACGATAAATATAGAACAAATACACGTAAGCTCTGCACTGTTTTCGTACGAAGAGATTCAGTGTAAATACGCAGGCAAATGTAAGGCTTGAGTAAACAGAGCTGAGCAACGCCCGCTACAAAAGGGACGTTTAGTTACGCATAGAGCAGATTAACGACGGCCAAACGTTAGATTCTCTAGACTTTGGCCAGGCGGTAAGTCGATAAACACGCGATCGCCCGACTCCAATCCATCAACTACCTGAATGCGATCGCCTACTTGAGATCCCAACACTACCGGCATAAACTGGGCCTGCCCTGCGTCATCGGGCACTAAAACGCCCGTCTCACCACTTTGAGTAATCACCGCCACTGCCGGAATCACCAGCGCATCATCTAGCTGATCGCCAATGAATGAAACGGTCGTATTCATATTGGAGCGCAGTTGATTTGTCCCGGTTAGCAGTGCCACCCGCACCTGAAAAACAGTCACATTCTGCCGCTCAATCGCCTCAGGCGCAATCAGCTTCACCTGTCCTTCGAACACCTCTTCTGGAAACGCATCGGCCTGAATCTCTACCGACTGCCCCACCCTAATCTTGTTAATGTCTGCCTCAGATACTTCCGCGATCACCTCCAACCCGCTCGCCAGTGCCACAATCGCCGTAGAAGTTGCCGAAGTCACATCAGAAGCCGTCGCCGTCGGCGTCACAAACGCCCCTTCCGAAGCAAACCGCTGCGTAATAATGCCTGCAAAAGGCGTCCGAATTTCCGTATCGGCTAACTGGGCCTGCGCCGACTGAAGCTGCCCTTGGGCGCGGCTAAGACGGGCCTCGGCCTGGGCAATCGTTTCAGATTCACTGCCGTTTTGCGCATCTACTAGACGCTGTTCGGCCTCGGCTAAACGAGCAAAAGCCTGATCTAGGTTGGCATTGGCGCTGCGGCGATCGCTCAAAACCCGATCCAGGTCACTGCGAGAAATTGCGCCTCGATTAAACAAACTTTGATCGCGCGTCGCTTCATCTTCTGCTAAAGCCAGACGAGCGCGAGCATCCTCCAACTGGGCGCGAGTCTGAGAAACGCTAGCCTCCACCTGCCGAATATCCGTTGAGGTGGGGCCACGCAGCGCCTCATCCAACTGGGCGCGAGCCTCAGCCACACCCGCCTTGGACTGAACAATCTGAGCGTTAATCTGTTCGTTATCCATCCGGGCGATCACCTGCCCCTTTTCTACCTGATCGCCCTGCTCTACATAGAGTTCTTCAACGGTGCCAGCCGTTTTGGGGCTGAGATTAACTGACCGCACCGGTTCAATGGTTCCGCTCGCGGTGATCCGAACCGTAATGGCATCTTTGTTTACTTCTACCGTCAGCTCAGACAGATCGTAGTCGGGCTGGCTGCTACGACGGACCAGGGCGATCGCCCCAAACGCAATCAGACCCACCAGACCTAACCCAATCAACCAGCGACCAGGACGTTTAATAGCACGCAGAGAAAGCGAAGACATGAAAAAAAGAGACACCCAAAGAGGAGAGCAGAGCGGCTAAGTATTAAATAGAGACAGACAAAAAAGCGCTTGCCCTAGTCTACTGCTTCCCTATAGCTGCGTGTGAGTTTTCTGGTCGACGGAACAAAGCCGGTTGCATTGAGAGCAGAACTGAATAGAGAAAAGCCCCTCAGCGAAAAACATTTCACTGAGGGGCTTTCGGTTATGGATTAGAGGAGAGCAACCTGTGCGATCGCTCTATTTCTCACACTGCCATCTTAATGATGATGATCAGCATGAGCATGTTCTTTATGCGAATGTGCCTTGTGGGCTTCAACATGAGCGTTCACATGTGTATGCTCGTGGCCGTGGCTATGTCCCTGCTCGTCGTCATGACTATGGCCATGACTTCTATGATCGTGGTCGTGAGCGCGATCATGAAACTCGTTGCCCTCTGCTCGCAGCGATGGATTCACCGTCATTGGTGCAGAGTCTAGCAGCGCCTGAATATGACTATCTGCCCAGTCTGCCACCATCTGCATAAACTCAGGATGGTCGTTCACGCAGTCCATTTGCACGTAGGTCACTTCGGGGTGCTTGCGACGCATACTGTGAATGATGTGGTCTACATCTAGCAGCGTCTCGTGGTTCTCGGTGGCAAAGCCAATGGGCATATACACCAGAGAAGTTGCGCCCAAATCAATCAGGTTTTTGCTAGCTAGCGTGACGTTAGGCTGCGTCCATTCAATCAGCGGCGTGTCGTGGTTCAGCCAGCCAATCGTGATTAAGGGATACTTGTAGATCAGCTTTTCGCGCACGGCGTCATACAGCTTTTGGCTTTCATCAATACCCGAAGTAAAGCCTTTAGCCTTGTGAGGACAGCCGTGGTTCATTAGCACAATGCCAGTCTGAGAAGGCAGGTGAGCCACCGCTAGCTGCTTCTGAATTTTCTCTTCGACAAGATCGGCGATCAGAGTAATGTAGCGATCGCGATTATAAAACGAAGGAATGTAGCGTGTCCCCTTCACCCAGTGCTCGCCCGCGCCGCCCAGCTTAGTCAGCGCATCGTTTACCTGCTCAACCGCAATACCGCTGGTGAAAATAGAGTCCACCACCAGCAAAGGATAAATCAGCAGCTTGCTAAATCCCTCGGCCTTTACCTGCTCCAACACTTGCTCAGGCAGATGAGGGGCACAGAAGTTAAACGCCTTGAAGACTTTAACGCGATCGCCCCAGCGCTGCTGCAAGCTAGCCTCAACGCCCGCTCTTTGGTCTTCAAAAATGGCGTTGTGAGGCGACACAAAGTTGCCGTGCTGATGGCTCCACTCGTGCAAATCGAACATGGCCAGCAGCTTAGCCAACGGCGGATAAACCCAGGTAGGAACCGGCGCAAACTTAGCCGTCAGTAGGTTCAGCGCTTGCTCGTTGTAGTTGGCAAAGTCTTCGTAGCTTTCGACTTCGCCGTAGCCCATCAACAGCACGGCCACGCGGTCATCGGCGGCCATCGCGTTATTGAGATGCTGAATTTGAGTAGCAGTCATAGAGTATCTAGTGAGAGGGGTGTTCTGTGGAGATTGGCAATGAAAATGAATTGTTTGTTGCTGTAAAAACTTTTTATTCAGAAGATTTAGCAGTGCTAGAACTGAGTCGCGATCGCATAACCTGCCTAATTCACGAAAATTCAACCTAACACAGTTTTTTTTATTCGATTCAGAGCTATTTATAGGATATCGCATCTCAATCAAAATCCCCCCCATAGGCATCGAACCCTTAGCGATAATTGACGATAGAAACCGCGATAAGTCACTGGTAACGCAATAAGCGCCCAATCCTATTAAAAGTCTAAAGAACTGAGTCAAGCTACACCAAAGCAACCCCATAACTCATAATTCATCACTTATCACTCATCACTCATCTCCCCACAGCCGTCTTCTCTCTTTTCCTTTCAATCTTCGATGCGTATCACGTAATAATCCAGGAATATCTAAACTTTCAGGACAGCGCGGCAAACAATCGCCACAGTCTGTACAGCGATCGCCCTTCCGCCCCCAAAACCAATGTCCCGCCTTCTCGAACATGCCATAGCGATACTGCCCGTAAGCGTCCATCTCGTAAGCCACCGCCAAATTTCGCAGTCTTAGCACCTCAGGAATGTTGATGACTTCAGGGCAAGGCAAACACTGATGGCAAGCTGAGCAGCGATCGCTCCCCAATCCATCTATTTGTGCTCGATCCAATCGGTCAACCGCCGCTTGCTCCGCTGAACTCAGCGGCCCCACGCTATCGGCAACTTGCAGCGGCCAATCCAACTCATTGGGCGTAGCTGGCCCAATGCTCAACGTTGTAATACGCGAATCGCTCAGCAGCCAGCGATAGTTGAGTAAAAGGGGATCGTCAGGAGCACAGAGCGTTTTGAGCAAGTCCGACGGCGTATAAAGTAGTCCGGCTTTGTCTGCGGGTGAAATGATGAAGACGCCCATGTCCTGCTGATGAGCTAAGGCGATCGCTGCCTCATTCCGCTGAAAAAAATAGTTGTAGTGTAGGTTCACAAAGTCAAAAGACTCAGTGGCGATCGCCCGCAAAATCAAATCCAGCCTCCCATGCGTCGAAAATCCGATATGCCGAATTCGCCCTGCTGCTTTCGCCTGTAGCAGCGGCTCCAACATTTCTAAAGTCGCCCAGTCGAGGTGCTCAGGCGTATTAATGCCATGAATCGCTAAACAATCTATGTAGTCTGTATTCAGCCGGGTTAGGGACTGGGAGATCGCCTCATCCACCTCAGCCGCAGAAAGCGTTGGCGTCAGCTTAGTCGTCAAAATCAGGTCATTGCGGGAGCAGGAAATCTGCGCGATCGCTGCGCCCAAATAACGTTCGCTAGCGCCGTAAGCGGGAGCCGTTTCTAGATGGGTAATGCCTTGAGCGATCGCCTTTTCCACCACCGAATGCGCCACCTCAGGCGAAGCAAACCGCATCGTGCCCAAAGACAAAACCGGCATTGACAGCCCCGTCCTCCCAAATCGCCGATAGCGCATTTTTATTTGGAGCGATCGCGCTCAGCAAAATCGGCAGGGCTAATGCTAGACAAAAAGTCGTGAAAAGCTTCTTTTTCGGCCGCATCTGCGTCTCTATCCACCGGCATTGCGGCGTCTAGCACCACCTCTTCCATCACCCAAATCGGCGCATTCATCCTCAGCGCCAAAGAAATTGCATCGCTGGGCCTAGCGTCTAGCTCCTTCTTTTTCTCGCCCTTCCCCACGGTCATCACCGCGTAAAACGTATTATCCTTCAGCGCATGAATCACAATTCGATGTAGCTTTAGATCCCAGGTCTCTAATATGTTCGCCATTAAGTCATGAGTCATGGGCCGAGTCATCTTTTCGCCTTCTAGTCCAGCGCTAATGGCCTTAGCCTGTTCTGGCGAAATAAAGATGGGTAGCTGTCGTCTTTCGGAAGCATCTCGAAGCAAAACTATCGGATTACGCGTCCCGGCGTCCATCGCAATCCCAGCCACTATCATCTCAATCATTACCTAGCCCCTTATTACCGGCTAAACCTTCACGTCGTCTTCTACGCTCAGCCAGACTGCCCTAGAAAATCATCCTCATGGAGAATCAACAGAGCAAAGCCGACAATTTTGGGTCTTTTAGACAGGGGCCTGTATCGGAAATTCCGTTAGAATGCCAGTCTTTGAGAACATCAATATTGAGAACGTCCGTTCAGCGTAATTTCCTTATATTCTAGGCTAAGGGGATTTTTAGCAGAACATATCGCAAGATTAACAATCTTTATAGAAAATACGTTTTGAGTACTGCCCTTGAAGGCTAAGTATCGAAAAATCTACGCCTATATCACCCTCAAATTAGCACTCTCAAATTGACTAGGAGCCAACGCTTTGTTTACAGGACTCGTCCAAAGTGTCGGACAGCTTCAACACTTAGGGCCATATCAGCTCAAAATCAGTTGCCCAACCCCGCGCGATTCGGTGCTAAAGGATATTGAATTAGGAGACAGCATCGCGGTAGACGGCGTCTGTCTCACCGTCGAAAAAATATTGGACAAAGGTTTTGTCGCCTCAGCCTCACCCGAAACGTTGGCCAAATCGACGCTGGGAAAAGTACTCGACAACGGCAAAGTAAATCTAGAAACCTCCCTGCGAGTCGGCAGTAAAATCGGTGGGCATTTCGTGACCGGCCACGTAGACGGCCTCGGCCAGCTAGATTGCGCTGAGCGCGTTGCTAATGCCTGGGAAATTTCCTTTCGCTCGGTGAGTCCGGCAGCCGCTCGCTACATCGTCACTAAAGGCAGCATTGCGGTTAATGGCGTTAGCCTTACCGTAGCCGACTGTAGCGAATCGGGAGACTGGTTTTCAACCGCCGTTATCCCGGTCACCTACGCAGAGACGAACCTTCAGCACCTGAATCCTGGCGATTATGTGAACTTGGAAGGCGATGTGCTAGGTAAGTACGTAGAGAAGTTTGCTAGAGGCGATCGCAATCAACCGGGTGCTAGCGTAGACGCTAGTAGCCCAATTTCCGTAGGGTTCCTAGCGGAAAATGGCTATATGTGATGAGCACCGGGTTTCGGCTACGCTCAACCCTCGGTTAACTAGCCGCAGAGCACTGAGCGTAGTCGAAGTGCGCTTTAGAATGCTACGGACAATAAAGCGTTTCGCGAGTGTCGCGGCCTGTGGTTGGGTTGGTGCCGCTGGCGATCTCACAAAGCAGCTTATTATCTCTAGGATCTAGCAAAACATCGGTAAAGTCTGCGCCCTCAATCGTTGCGCCCTCAAAGTCAATGCTAATCGCATAGGCACCTTCTAGCACCGCATTGTTGAGGTTAGCGCCTCTGAGCACCGCGCCGTCTAGCGTTGCCCCGCGTAAATTTGCGCCTTCTAAATTAGCGCGACTCAGCCGAGTCGTAAACAAACGAACTAGCTCTAAATTCGCATTGCTCAAATTAGTTTCCGTCATGTCAGCGCGAGTGTAATCGTTGTCAGTCAGATCCTGACCCGAAAAGTCCTGCTGACGAAGGTTCTTGCGATCAAAGTTCGTTGCGTAGGCAGCATCCATGCCAACACTAAAAGTGCCGATTGTGAGACTTACTAATAGCATCACCACCACAGCCAGTCGTCGAAAATTGCCTTTAGCTTGCTTAGCGATTCGCCGAACGGTCGATAGTTGTAGCATTGCCTTTACCTCAGTTGAACCCAGCTCAAAGCTTGTCTCTTATACCTAAATAGTACAGAAGAAATGAGAGGAAAGCCTAACGGTAAGGGATCAATCCAGCGTCTCATCGACCGGAACCCGACTTACTGGCTCTGGCAGCGACTCGCTAATAAACCCATTCCCGCTGGGCAACTGGCGATCGCGGCTAATCGGATGAATAATATGAAACCGATTGAAGTCGATCACTCGCCTACCGTGCTTGCCCGTGAGCAAAATGTCGGCAAAGCGGTAGCCCCAGCGAATATTTTCGGCAGAAAACGTGTGCCGAGCGTGAATGGTTTGAGCCATCGTTTCGTCGAGTCCGGTTAGGGTGACGATAATTTCAGCGCGATCGCGGCTCAAGGTCTCTAGCGTATCGCCATCTAACAAGCCCCCTGGCAAAACTTGATGCATAGCCGTCCAGGACAAGCTGAAGACTGGGTTGTGCGATCGCACCAATTGAATATCATGAAAGCGCCGCATAAAATCGCCTTCCATATTGTATTCATCGCGCACCAGCGTCACCCAAAGCTGCGCCTCTAAAATATAGTTTTTGCGCTTATTCGCCGTCCGAAACATCAGCGTCGGGACACCATTAAAAGGCGCAATCACCGCCACCTCACTAAACAAGATTCGCGCTGTCGGCAGCGAAAACCGAGCAAACACCAGGCCCGTAGTAGCCGCAATAAAAAATAGTCCCACCAACGATTCAATCACCACTAGCCAATGGCTGTAGAGATTGGTTGGGTACATCTCCCCATAGCCAATAGAGGCCATCGTTTGGACGCTAAAGAAAAAGAGTTCTTGAAAATACTGAGGATTATTTTCTCCCACCGTGGCAATACCGTTACCCAGGCTATAGGCCAGCGCAAACAAAGCATTAATGCTTAGATAGAACAAACTTGTTAGGCCCACGAAAGTTGACCAGGGCATCGTGACTAACAGATGATAAATATCCCCCCAATAAGAATGGGGATCGCCAATGCGCTCAATGTCTGGATACGAGCGCTTGCCGAAAAAGAGTCGCTTTGAGGCGCGTCGAAGCTGGGGCCGAAACATGGCTTATCCTATGGGCAGATAAAAATTAGATAGCGGGCGTCATTTATATAGAGGGCGCTAAGCGCCCTCGCCCGTCAGTTTCGCTTCATCTTAACGGGCAGCAGCATCGAAATCAGCCCAAAAAAGGCGCTTACTTGATTGCTGCCTTGATACAGCACAGACTCGTTTTGACGCAACGATAGGTAATAATGGCTTTGAGATAGCTCAGAAGCCATTGGAGTCTTGTAGTCACTATGAAGCAGCTTGCCGTTCACCGTTTAGGCTGGGCAGCCGGGTTAATCGCCTTTATCCAGCTACCCATGCTGGCTAGCAGTTCGGTGTCAGACGTAGCCCCAAGTCCTGATCGTCAAACTGATCTGAGATCCCCACAGGTCTTAGTCGCCGTTTCTTTGAGTCGGCGATCGCTCAGCCTCGGCGACGAAGGCGATGATGTGATTGCCCTACAGCGTTTCCTCAGCAGACAAAGCCTTTATCCCTTCATCATTGATGGCGTCTATGGGTCAGAAACAGCCGATGCCGTAGCCACCTACCAGCGCATTCGCGGGTTTTCAGCTACTGGCGTTGCCGACGAATCCACCCTCATCGACATGGACTTCGACTTTGCCGCCCAGACCCAGCCACTGACGCCAGCCGCTAGCAATGTCCCCAGTCAGGCCACCTCACTACTTGCCCCTAGCCTGTCTCTCAACGACAGCGGCACCGACGTGATTGCCCTACAGCAGAGGCTCCGAGACTTTGGCATTCCCCTTTTTGTCGATGGCGTATACGGCTTTGAAACTCAGCAGGCCGTGCGCACCTACCAGCGCGTGCAGAACATTGAAGTGACCGGCAATGCCGATAGCGCAACGCTAGAACGCATGGGCTTTAGAACGCCTAACTATCCCTATATCGCCGCTGTCATTGCCGATGCCGCAGTACTCAGCGAAGTCCAGAAATTCTTTCCCAACGCCTATGTAGATCGCAACAAACGCGGACGATTTATCAATATTGGCAGTTTTGCCGAACGGCTGCCTGCTGAAGCTAGAGTAGATGCCGCTGCCGCCAGAGGCTTTACCACTCGCGTGCTCTACAGTCGCTCAGGACTGCTAGGCCAATAGTTTAGTTTCGATTTTCCACCCTGAATGACACCTAAAATAGCCAAGTACAAAGGCGTAGTTGATTAATTGCAATCTACGCCTAGCTATTGTCTAAGCAACCTTTATCGCCATTAAGACCCAATCGCTTCGACATCCATCGACAAAGACTGACCTAGTCGGGAAAACAGATCTTTTTGTAGCCTTATTCGCTCCGTTTCCGACTGCGATTTCATCCGTAGCAAATAGGCATAGTAGCTCTCCTGCACTTTGTGCAAGCTTAAAGAAAGCCCTAGCTTATGTCCTAGATCAATTAGCCGATCTATCCCTTCAACGGCCATGGCCAGCTCATATTGCTTAGCGTCTTCAGCTAACTGCAAAGTTTGCGCCAGCACCCGAGCAATTAGCCGCTCCAAAATAGGCTTGGCTTCTGGTAATTTCAGCTCGCAGCGAAAATGATGAGCCTCAATCGCAATCCCTTCTAGCTCGGCAATTCGGCCTACCGAGATTTTAAGCAGGTTCCCGTCTGGCTCCGTAATGTCTTTCTCTAGCGACTGGATAACCTTCATGGCGCGATGGCTCAAGGTGATATCCGCAGCGACCTGTAGGGCTTGAGGCACCGGTAGGCGATCGCGATGAAACGCCATCAGCACCCCATAATTCTCCCGATAAACCTGCTCATAGAGTTGATCTAACCGCTCCAGCGTCTCCTGATTAAGCTGCTGCATAATCCGATGCCGCTCTTCGGCAAACACATCTTGCAACGTATAGGTTTGGCCAAACTGTTCGGTCACCGCTAAAACGCTCTGAGCAATGCTCGTACTGGCAAAGGCGTCAATCACAGCCGCCTTTGCCTCGCTGTAGGCAGACCGGCTCGAAAAGGCTTGAATCCCACAGTGAAAGTCCTGCCCGCCCAGATGCAGCACGGCAAACGCTAGCGTCGTTTTCTCCTGAGTCATCGTTGCGGTAACCTGCGCTCGACCTATGGCCAGCGTCATCGCGCCTAAAGGCTGTTGGTAGTAGTCCTTTTGCTCTAAGAAGTAGCAATACAGCGACTGCTGAGGCCGATAGGTAGTAAAAATCGATCCCATTGCATACTGAGCGACTACCTGCTCTAGGCTGACCTGAGCGGGCTTTACCTGCTTGCAATAAACACCTGCACCATCTTTAAAGTAGTCCACGTTGCTGGGCGCTTGGGCCAGCCGCCGCACAAAGTCTATTTCCAAATCGGTGTTGGTGAGGACTTCGGCTAGCTCAATCGCTCGCGACGCATAGCAGAGAATTTGAGTGCCTTCTGGCCGAGAAATCTCGTCGAAAAACCAGCCGCAGCTCGTGTACATCAACAGGGCGTGACGCTGCATTTCTAGGAGTTGTAATGCTTTAATGCGCTCATTGGCACTTAAAAGATGAGTCTGATGCTGCTCGAAGAACTGATCCAAAGTAGACTGGGCGCGATCGCTAATCACCGCCACATAACCGTTACGAGCCTCCCAGGGATCGGTAAATAACGCTGCACCTTGTTTTTCGTAAATCGCGATCAGGCGATCGCGCAGCCAGTCTAAAGCATTGCGCAAAGGCGCTCGCCACTGCTGCTGCCAGCCACCGCCGCCGCCACAGCCACAGTCATTGCGCCAGCGCTCTACCCCATGCGAACAGCTCCAAGCCGTCGCCGGTTTTAGCTGCACCTCCCAGGTAGGCGGACAAATGCTGAGATAATGCGCATAGCTCGTCACCTGCCAGCCCCGATTGGGAAACTCTTCGCTCAGCGCATAGCACAAAGCTTTCTCGGCTCCCGCTCGATGATGACCAAAGGTCTCGCCATCGGTCGCCACCGAAATGAGCTGAGACGGTCTGTATGAGTCGTACTCAGGATTGCCGTCGTCGTCGTACCTCACTGCCTGCGACAGCCGGTCGGCAAAGTGTCCAGAAGAGCGCAAGATGTCATCGAAGCCCATATCACCCGAAATAGGGCCATCGTAGAAAAAGATGTCGATGTAGTTACGTCCGTTGGGCTGCGTCGGGAGAAAACACCGGTAGGGGCGAGTGGGATCGATCTCGCCATGGCCTACTGACTGCCATTCGTCGAAGCCATCTTCCCGACCAAACCGACGGCAGCGCTCGGCCTGCGAAGGGGCTAGCACAATAAACTGAATCCCTTCGTCAATTAGCACTTCTAAAGAGGCATTATCTACCGCTGTTTCCGCTAGCCAGATGCCTTCGGGATCGCGACCAAAGCGGCGCTTGAAGTCGGCAATGCCCCAGCGCACCTGCGTCACTTTGTCTCTGGGGTTAGCTAGCGGCAAGATGATGTGATTGTAAGCCTGGGCGATCGCATTGCCATGACCGTTGTGGCGATCACAGCTCACCCGATCAGCCTCCAAAATTCGCTGATACGTCTCCAAGTCATGACGCTCCAACCAGCTCATCAGCGTCGGGCCGATGTTAAAGCTCATGTACTCATAATTATTGACGATGCGAACCACCTCGCCCCGCTCATTGAGCACGCGAGCGAAAGCATTAGGCCGGTAGGACTCGTGCAGAATACGCTCATTCCAATCATGAAAAGGCGCGGCGCTTGGCTGCCTGCCCACCGTGTCCAGAGAAGGATTTTCTCTAGGCGGCTGATAAAAATGACCGTGAACGCAGACGTATACGCCAGTAGCAATCGACTGAACAGACTCACGATCCTGCTTTATGGCAGAGATTGACTGAGGCTTAACCATATTGTCAAACGGGAGAAAGAACAAACCGTCACTGGCAAAAGTCTTAGGCTTTATAGTCTTGGGACTTAGCCTTAATATACTTTTGGAGTCTTTTTTGAGCGATCAGACTTAAATAGCTTAAGACTTATCGCTCAATGCACTCTAACGGCGATCAAAACTGCTAAACCATCTGCCAAATCGCGATCCCAGCTTTGTTTTCTTGCATAAAAGCCAGACATTCAACAGAATTTTAGACTAGACGTTAGTGTAACGGCATATACTCAAACTGAGCGAAAAATTTATAGAAAGCTAACGACTCCCTCCCGGAATATTCTGACGAAGGCAGCATCGGCGCTAGCAATATGCCAACGGTTACTGGAAAGATTGTCTCGGGTCATCGGGTTGCCTCTGGACTCACCGACCACAGCCCTTATCCCAAAGGCACCATCGAGATGCAAACGCCCTGAAGGGGTGACACAACGCTCGAAGGCTATGTGGCATATAGGTTTTGCCTTCT
>QBMC01000033.1:0-25502 GCA_003242035.1 Nodosilinea foveolarum
CTGCCTACGGGCAAGCGATTCACTCGCTTCATCACATCTTTTGTCAGTCAATCAGCTCAACAACTTCTGCATCCAGCGTTTAGAACCGAGCTGTCCTCGCATCAAAGCAGAAACTTCAAAACACTGTTCAATGTCGGCAAACTCTACGACTTCTTTATGTGGCCACAGTCGAACATTGGTCAACTGTTCGTTAGCTGGAGCTGAGACATCTAACCAACCATCGGCTGTTTTCTCTTGCATTTGCAACGAATCCACTGGCCAACGGTAGCAAGCTCCGGTATTAAATCTAATTTCTAGCTCGCGACTTTCAGGTAAGTAACGAGCCTCCACAGGTTCAACCCCTTGCTCTATATCAGATGCAATCTGTGTTGCTAATGTCATTGCCGTAGCCTCCATTCTTCCTTCAGTGTTTGCAGATATGTGTTCGCCAGCCGCAGTGCCTTTTTCCTAAGTTTTGGATCTTTCGCGGTGCGTTTGCTCTCCTCGCCTTTCATTAATATGGCTTGGTCTCCTGATATATCTATTTTGGTCGCAAACTCACCCTTCTCAACGTGAACGTGATTGGGTTCATGGTCGTTGGATGGCATAAAGAAGCGGAACCCATCAGCGGTTAGAACATTACCCACTGTGTCCTCTCCTTGATTATATTTGCCTATCAGCGTATCAATGTTCTGCTATCGATCTAACTATTCACCTTCCGTCTCGTCTACTTTCCCAAAGCGCCGATCGCGCGCCTGAAATGCCTTCATCGCCTGATGAAATTCATCGGTATCAAAGTCGGGCCACAGGGTGTCGGTGATGTAGAACTCGGCATAGGCGAGCTGCCAGAGTAGAAAATTGCTAATGCGCATTTCACCGCTGGTGCGAATGAGCAGGTCGGGGTCGCTGATGTTGGCGGTGTAGAGATGGCGACTGAACAGCTCCTCGTTAATGTCTTCGGGTTGGAGCTGGCCGGATTTGGCTTGTTGCGCGATCGCCCGACAAGCCTGCAAAATTTCCTGCCGCCCCCCGTAGTTCGTCGCCACCGAAAAGCAAATACCCTGATTGTCCTGAGTTTCTTGCACGGCCCGATCAATTTCCTGCTGCAAGGTTTCGGGCAGCGCCGTCAAATCACCCACAAACTGAATCCGTACGTCCTCTGCCATCATTTCTCGCAGCTCTTTGCGCAGCACCCGCTCAAACAGCGTCATCAAAAAATCGACTTCCCCCGTGGGCCGACCCCAATTCTCCGTCGAAAATGCATAGGCCGTCAGCGCTTCTACACCCCAGTCTCTACAGCAGCGCAGCAGCTTTTTCAGCGTATCTACCCCTTTCCGATGACCCATAATTCTAGGCAGGCCGCGTTGCTTGGCCCAGCGCCCATTGCCGTCCATAATCACCGCAACGTGAGCAGGCATTCGGCTCCGCTTCAAATCTGAGGGAAGGGCATTGGAGAGGCTAGAAACAAAATTAGCGGTCATTTCTTTTCCTGAGGAGTAGGACGAGGCAGTTTGCGCCTTGCTCTACGCTTGAAAGCGTTTAAAAAATTGATGCCCTTAACGCTGAGCCGTCGCCCTAAGCTGCGAAGCTGAGGAGCCACCGTATCACCATCCGCCTTGGGCGAAAACTTATCAAGCAGAAGCTCCCTCAGTTTACTGCTGGTTAGGGGACGGTTTAACATCCCACGTTCAGCCACCGAAATTGACCCGGTTTCTTCCGAAACGACTACACAAATGCAGTTCTCGACTCGTTCGGTAATGCCCATTGCCGCCCGATGCCGCGTTCCTAGCTGCCGAGACGCATCCTTCTCCGATATCGGCAAAATCACGCCTGCCGCTAAAACCCGCGATCCGCGAATTAGCACCGCGCCATCGTGTAATAGCGTCGTTGTTTGAAAAATGGTTTGCAAAAGTTCTCGGCTCAAGTCGGCATTGAGCTTGACACCCGGCACCGAAAAATCACTCTCTTCAATTGGCGCATCGGTCTCCAAAATCATCAGCGCCCCGGTGCGATTCTGAGAAAGTCCCTTCACGGCTTCTACTAGCTCGTCAATCACGTTATTCGCGGTCGAAAGATGACTCTCGCTAGCTAAAAAAAGCTGAACAATTTCCCCGCGCCCTAGCTGCTCTAGCAGGCGTCGAAACTCTGGAATCAGCATCATCGCTAGCGCTACCGAAGCCCCAAGCACCAGCTTTTCCATCACGATAGAAAAGACCGTTAGCCCCATCGCCTGACTGAGGAGTGAGATGCCTAATAGCACCATCAGCCCCTGCACCATCCACATCGTCCGGCGATCGCGCACGACCAACAGCACCATGTAAACCAGTGCAAACACCAGCAAAACATCGACAATATGAACAAAAATGGGGGCTACAGATTTCAACCTGCTTTACCTTTACTGCCGCGAAGATTGACTCAATCAGACGCCTATGACCGTACCCTACTACTCCAGCGTTAGTGTTGACTACTTTCAGTGTCAGATCAAGGAGGCGGGAGATAGAAAAATTTAGACCAAAAGCGCCAGAATTATCTCCCTGTGCGATCTGTCCTCCTGAACCATTTATTGCTGGGGCTTCAAAGATTCAGGCAGGCGATCATGACGAACTAGATCCTCATAGGTCTCTCGCTGCAAGATCAAATCGGCTTGTCCATTGTTGACTAACACCGCAGCAGGCCGAGGCACCCGGTTGTAGTTAGAGGACATGCTGTAGTTGTATGCCCCCGTTGCGGGCACGACTAAAATCTCACCCGCTTCTAGGGTGGGTAGGCTGGCCGATTGAATGATCACATCGCCCGACTCGCAGTGCTTGCCCGCGAGTCGCATCGTTTCGCTCAGCGGCGCGGACATTTTGTTAGCCGCTAGCACCCGGTATTCAGATTGATAGGTAATCGGACGGGGATTATCCGACATGCCGCCATCTACTGAGACGTACTTGCGAATGCCGGGAACAGTTTTTTGTCCGCCCACCGTGTAAGCCGTCACGCAAGCTGAGCCGACGAGCGATCGCCCCGGCTCGCACAAAATCTTAGGCAAAGGCAAATCATTCTTTGCACAAGCCGCCGCCAAACTTTCGCAAACCGTTTTCGACCATTCATCAATGCTTGGGGGATCGTCCGACTCAGTATAGCGAATACCCAAACCGCCGCCGATATCTAGCTGCTGAATAGGCAAACCATATTTGTTCGCCACCTGGAACCAGCGCACCATTACCTCTGCCAAATCGTGATGTGGCTGTAGTTCAAAAATCTGCGAGCCAATATGCGCGTGCAGGCCAACGCAGTTTAAGTGCTTTCCTTGCTCAGAGATAAATTTAAAAACGTCTTCTAGCTGCTCGGGGTCAAAGCCAAACTTGCTGTCAATGTGGCCCGTCTGAATATATTCATGCGTGTGGCACTCAATCCCCGGCGTCAGACGTAGCAATATAGTGGCTTTCTTGCCAGCTTCGCCTGCCAGCGCGTTCAGCATTTGCATCTCGTGCCAGTTGTCTACAACGATATGGACATTGTGATCTAGGCCCAGCTTCAGCTCGTCGCGTGATTTATTGTTGCCATGAAAATAGAGATTAGCCGGATCAGCGCCTGCGTCTACGGCTGTCCTTAACTCGCCGCCAGAAACTACGTCAATCGTGACGCCCTCTTGGGCAGCGATCGCACACACCGCCAAACAGTTCCAAGCCTTCGACGCATATACAATCAGCGATTCGCCCGGATAATGTCGCTCAAAGGCTTCCTTGTATTGGCGGCAAGCTGTGCGCAATGTTTGCTCATCTAATATATAGAGAGGTGAGCCAAACTCTGCGATCAAGTCCACCACGTCGCAGCCACCAACGACCAAATGGTCTTTCTCATTTACCTCAGCGGTGAGGGGCAGCAGTCGCTGGTTGGGCGAATCATCAGCCGCTGCTAAGGATAGATACTGAAGGCTAGAGGCGATTTCAGCGGTATCGGCTTTGTTTTCCGAACGATTTGCTGAACGATTTGTTGAACTGGGTGCGACTGGAGCAGTGGAAACCATGAGGCAAAACAATATAGACTCTGATTATCAGTGTACAATTGGCCGCTCCTTCCGGTGGCCTCACCTTTATTTTCATTTTTGAATTTCTTAGCTTGTGTTCCGCTCATCGCCGCCGATATTCCTGCTGTGCTCTCGCTAGACGAAAGATGCCTGGGCGGACTCTGGACAAACTCAGGCTATCAGCGCGAACTAGAAAGCGACTGTAGCGACCTCTTGGTTTTAGTCGGGGCCGCTACGCCCGAGCTGCTTTACCAAAGACAGCAGATAGTCCCTTTTACGCCCGCTCAGAACAATTCAACTCATCTGGCCGCTAAAGATATTACTGATTCAACGTCGGCAGATATTACGCTGTTGGGTATGGGCTGTCTGTGGGCCATTCTCGAAGAGGCTCACATCACCACATTGGCCGTCGAACCGTCGTGGCAAGGTCGAAAGCTAGGAATACTGCTGCTCTGTCATTTGCTGCAATCGGGTTACCGCCGAGGACTCACCCGCGCCACGCTAGAAGTTAGAGCGTCAAATCAAAAAGCGTTGGGCCTTTATCAAACGTTCGGGTTCAAGGAAGCGGGTATTCGTAAACGCTATTACTCAGATGGCGAAAATGCCTGCATTCTTTGGTGTAGTGGCTTGCAAGGTCAGGCGATGCAAACCCAAATTGACCAGCAGAAAGCTCGGGCGATCGCTCATCTACACAACCAGTACCAGCAAGTATTTATACATACAGGTGATCACCGGGCTGAGTGATTGCGTCATCGTCTACTGACAAATACTTATTTAAAATTCTCTCCTATTAGTAGCGCTAGTGTGCATTAAAAGCAATTTAGGCATTTAATGACCACAGCACAAAGATCCATCTGCCACAAGAGACAATTAAATCGGGTTTCTCGCCAAATTCCTTGGCTTGTAGTGAATACCGCCCACCGCCTCCGAAATTTTGCTGTGTTAGAATCATCGCAACCCAGCCCGCAGCAAGGTGATGGAATAACGCCATGTTTGAACGCTTCACAGAAAAGGCCATCAAGGTCATCATGCTCGCTCAAGAAGAAGCCCGCCGCCTCGGCCACAACTTCGTCGGCACAGAGCAAATTCTACTAGGACTCATTGGTGAAGGCACCGGAGTCGCCGCTAAAGTATTGAAATCCATGGGTGTCAACCTAAAAGACGCCCGTATTGAAGTTGAAAAAATCATCGGTCGAGGCTCCGGCTTTGTAGCCGTAGAAATCCCGTTTACCCCCAGAGCCAAGCGTGTTCTAGAGCTATCGCTCGAAGAAGCGCGTCAGCTTGGGCACAACTATATCGGCACTGAGCATTTGCTCTTGGGCCTGATTCGCGAAGGTGAAGGCGTTGCCGCTCGCGTTCTAGAAAACCTCGGCGTGGACCTTTCTAAGGTTCGCACCCAGGTAATTAGAATGCTGGGCGAAACCGCTGAAGTCTCTGGATCTGGCGGCAGCGCAGGCCGGACGAAGACCCCAACGCTAGATGAGTTCGGTGCAAACCTGACGCAGATGGCAGCAGATGGCAAGCTCGACCCTGTGGTCGGCCGTCAAAAAGAAATTGAGCGCGTGATTCAGATTCTAGGTCGCCGGACGAAAAATAATCCGGTCTTAATTGGCGAACCTGGTGTGGGTAAAACGGCGATCGCCGAAGGACTCGCTCAGCGCATTGGCAACGGCGATATCCCCGATATCCTCGAAGACAAGCGTGTTGTGACCTTAGATATTGGTCTGCTCGTCGCCGGTACTAAGTATCGCGGTGAGTTTGAAGAACGCCTGAAGAAAATCATGGATGAGATTCGCACCGCTGCGAACGTCATTCTGGTAATCGACGAGGTGCACACGCTAATTGGCGCAGGTGCCGCAGAGGGCGCAATTGACGCGGCTAATATTCTCAAGCCAGCGCTAGCTCGCGGTGAGCTTCAGTGTATTGGTGCAACGACGCTCGATGAATATCGCAAACACATTGAGCGAGATGCGGCCCTAGAACGTCGCTTCCAGCCCGTGATGGTGGGCGAGCCTAGCGTCGATGAGACGATTGAAATTTTGCATGGGTTGCGCGATCGCTACGAGCAGCACCACAAGCTGCAAATTCTAGACGAAGCGCTAGACGCGGCCGCCAAGCTATCTGACCGTTATATTGCTGACCGGTTCTTACCCGACAAAGCAATCGACCTGATCGACGAAGCGGGTTCTAGAGTGCGATTGTTGAACTCTCAACTGCCACCCGCAGCCAAGGAGCTAGACAAAGAGCTGCGTCAGGTTCTTAAAGATAAGGACAACGCGGTTCGCTCTCAAGACTTCGACAAAGCTGGCGAACTGCGCGACAGAGAGATGGAAATCAAAACTGAAATCCGCTCTATCGCTCAGACCAAAAAAGCCGAAGATGACGAAAACATCAAGGAAGATTCGCCCAAGGTTACCGAAGAGGATATTGCGCACATTGTCGCTTCCTGGACGGGTGTTCCGGTGAACAAGCTCACCGAGAGCGAATCCGAGAAGCTGCTGCACATGGAGGACGTTCTCCATCAGCGCCTAATCGGTCAGGACGAAGCCGTCCGCGCCATCTCTAAAGCAATCCGTCGGGCCAGAGTGGGCCTCAAAAACCCCAACCGTCCGATTGCCAGCTTTGTTTTCTCCGGCCCCACGGGTGTCGGTAAAACGGAGCTAGCCAAGTCTCTAGCTACCTACTTCTTCGGCGCAGAAGAATCCATGATTCGCCTGGACATGTCCGAGTATATGGAGCGCCACACCGTCTCCAAGCTCATCGGTTCGCCACCGGGTTATGTCGGCTACAACGAGGGCGGTCAGCTTACAGAAGCGGTTCGTCGTCGGCCTTACACCGTCGTCCTATTCGACGAGATTGAAAAGGCGCACCCCGACGTGTTCAATATGCTGCTGCAAATTTTGGAAGACGGTCGCCTGACCGACGCCAAAGGCCGCACGGTAGACTTCAAGAACACGCTGCTGATTTTGACCTCGAACATCGGGTCTAAAGTCATCGAGAAAGGCGGTGGCGGTCTCGGATTCGAACTCGAAGCAGACCAAGCAGAATCGCAGTACAACCGCATTCGCTCCCTGGTTAACGAAGAACTTAAGCAGTACTTCCGCCCAGAGTTCCTTAACCGTCTGGACGAAATCATCGTCTTCCGTCAGCTCACCAAGGACGAAGTCAAAGAGATCTCGGTCATCTTGCTCAAGGAAGTCTTTGTCCGCTTGGAGGAACAGGGCATTACGCTCGATGTTACCGAGAAGTTCAAAGACCGACTGGTGGAGGAAGGCTACAACCCCAGCTACGGCGCGAGGCCGTTACGCAGAGCTATTATGCGCCTGCTAGAAGATAGTTTGGCCGAAGAGATCCTTTCGGGTCGCATCAAGGATGGCGATACTGCTACCGTTGATGTGGGCGAGGACAACAAGATTGTGGTGACCTCAGCGAAGTCTGAGAATCGCGAGCTGGTTTCTGCGGCTGACTAGACTGGCTGACTAAACCGCGTGACGAAGTGTCTATTTGCTCTGAAGCACTGCGGTTGAAACGTTCAAACTGACAAAGGCGCTTTGAGATCTATTTCTCGGGGCGCTTTTTGTTCGGCTCTACCCCTGCTAGTCATTCTTAGCCGTATACATTTTGCCTTCACGACTGCTGCAACACCCAACCGGCAAAGGCAAAAACTTTTGTAAATAGACGTAACGCCCGCTTGCTTTGCTAAGCAACGAAACTCAATAATTAACTTACAAGAACTAGTTTGGTGTTGCCATGATTGGTGGAATATTCGAGACGATTGGAAAAACGCTGGGTATCGGCAAGGAAAAGTATTTTCTAGAACTCGATGACGCTGCCGAAGAAGTGGCTAGTAAGGTTCAAAAAGTCGCGACCTCAGCGGTGGAGACCGCTAAAGATGTGTCTAGCAACGTGGTTGAGACGATTCAGTCTAAATCTGATGACGCTGGGAGTGCGGCGAACAAGGCGAAGGCAAGCGCTAAAAAAACGACTGCAAAGACAGACAAGGCGGGTAAAGCAGCGGCTGATAAGGCTGCCAAAGCAGCGAGTAAAGCCGATAAGCAGGCCGCTAAGTTTAACAAAAAGGCTAACAAGCTGATCAAGGACGGCGACGCTAAGGTGAAAGTCTCCGCGAATGAAGAGACTGGCAAAATAGAAGCGACTGCAATTGAAACAGACAAAGGCAGTAAGCCTTCTGACAAGACCGCTCAGCAAGTTGTCTCGAACGAGACACCCGAAGCTCCTACACCCCAGGCTAGCCGCGATCCAGAAGACATTATTCGAGAGGCGATCGCCAAAACTGCAAAAGCTCCAGACGGCAAACCAGCAGACCCAGAATCGGCTGACACCTTCTCTACCGACTACCTGATGCCGTTGGGCAACCGAGGCCGTCGTCGCCCAGGGCCTAGCTTTTCCGACTACAAAAATATGGCTAGAGAGACCAATCCTCGGTTAAAGAGCTAGTTCGTCAAGCGAAAAATCTATAGCAAACCGCAAAAAAGAACCGCTAGCGAGGAGATCGTAGCGGTTCTTTTCGCGTTCTATTTTTATAAAGGCTACCGAGTCGCGTAAGCTGCCATCGGCTCTTTTATAAAGCGAATGTATAAGTGCTTGAACGTAGAGCGCAGCACTCTAGGTGCACCAAAATCAATTGGCATCATTTTTTCGGGCAGTTTCCAATCGGCAAAGGCTAGCTCGCTTGGATGGTTAAGCGGAAACGTCATTTCGTCAATGGGTGGGCATAAACCTAAGCGGATGGATTGCGCGAGGGTTGGGACTATTTGCGGATTGATACTTAGAATTTCGGCGATCGCCCGATCCAGCGCAAACACATCATCAGAAGCCCCCAAAATCCCTAAGTCTCTAGGTTCGCCATTAACCGGGCCGTTCCCTTCTTGTCCCACAATTCCGTCAATAATCGTCAGCTCAGGCGAAATCGCTCGGGCCGTCTCTACCAACATGGTGCCAAAGCGCTGAGCGTCTTTACCCGCTTCCATATGCCACCAAGCCTTCATTTTTCCAGGCACACAGCCAAACAAGTTCTTCACACCCATACTCATCGTGAGCTGTACGTGAGACTTTAGCTTAGGTAAGTTAATCACCACATCGGCTTCCATCGCTTCTTTAGACAGCAAAAGGTTGTCAAACTCATCGCCCGCGATTGGATAGCGCTTGCCGTGCATTTCTACCACCGGTACGCCCGCTTTATTCGCCCATGCCATCAGCCCGTTCGCCTCGGCGACACCCTTCGCACTGCCGAATGCCGGACTATCGCCCAAAAAGGGTTCGCCGCCTGCTGCTTGAACCATTTTTGCCACGCAGTAAACAATTTCGGGGCGGGTCGTGCAGCCTTTTGTGGGGCGCGATCGCGTCAACAAATTCGGCTTAAGGAGGACGCGATCGCCCGGTTTTACAAAATGAGCCATGCCGCCCATGGGTTCGAGCAACGCAACCAAACGCTGCTGTAAAATCTCTACTTCGTAGGTATCTGCCTTGAGCAGACTAACGATAGGTTTAGTGAGTTCTGACATGGGTTCTAACATCTAGAAAATCCTTTGTGCGGCTGCGTCATCTCGATTATGTTGGCCAAAAACATGGCTCGCATCCCTGCATAATAAACTGTCCGCTTCTTCCTGTCGGCGTCTAGCAGCAGGACAGGTCAGCCAATCAATTTCAATACGGTCATTTTGTATGTTCGACTTTTGGGCCAAAACTAGCGGCACCTGGATCAACGTTGCCTTAGTTTTGCTGGGCAGCGGCTGCGGACTGCTTTTGCGCAACCGGCTCTCCAAAAAGATGCAGAGCGTCATTACGCAAGCGGTAGGACTCACCACTATCGTCATCGGTGTCTTAATGGCTCAATCTCTGGCAAATGCTAGTGCTGGCCAAGTGGACGGTATTATTTTGGCCCTACTGTCTCTGGTAATCGGTGGGTTACTGGGTGAATGGCTGCGAATAGAAGAGCGCCTGGGCACGACCGGAGACTGGCTAAAGGCTCGGTTTAGAGGAGGAAGTCGATTTACCGAAGGCTTTGTAGCCGCAAGCCTGCTGTTTTGCATTGGGCCAATGGCCATTTTAGGGAGTCTCAACAATGGCTTGCTAAATGACAGCACTATTCTAGTCGTGAAAAGTACCATGGATGGACTGGTCTCTATCGCTCTCACCGGGACTTATGGTATTGGAGTCGCGTTTTCGACCTTGCCTGTGTTGATCTACCAGGGCGGACTTTCGTTGCTAGCGAGTACGTTAGAGCAGTCCATTCCAGATCCGGCAACCAGTCCTAGCGTTATGCTCATCACCGGAACGGGCGGCATCATGATCTTAGGACTGGGCGTTAATTTATTAGAAATAAAAGCTATTCGAGTCGCTTCTTTTCTGCCTGCGTTAGCGTTGGGGCCACTATTCAGCGGTTTGGCTAAGCTCCTGCTCCCCTAGTTCTGGTACTGCGCGCTGAAACGTACTGACCGCAATTATGGGTGCTGGCTGTGCTGCTATCTCGGTATTAGGCACCGTTGCGGGAGGGATAGACTGCTGACTGACTAGACTAATCGGGCTATGCACACTGTGAAATCCTTTGATGCCTCTAACCAGGCAGTAGATGAAGGCTGTGCCTGCTTGCCAGGTAATCAGCTCGACGGGGTCTAGACTGCTTAGCGTAGTGGCGGAAAAGCCCAAAACGTAGAGCACTAGACAGCAAGTGTTGAGCGGAAAGCGACCGCGATCTCCCCCACAGCGATAAATGGTGTAGTGCAGCCATCTGGAAACAGCCAGAGCAAGCAGTAGCACCACGCCCACCGCATTGGTACTGACTAGCATGGCAAAGCCAAACAGCTTTTGCGTCTGTAAAAACGGATAAATCCAGATGCGAGCTTCCTCATTAAACTGGTTGTATAGCCAGAACGTGGCCCGAACCGCTATGAGAAAACAAACCCAAAGTGTGCTGTTAAAAGCCAGTGTCTGCCATTGATGAGCTGCGATTTCGATAGCTGCTGGGGCCGTCTGTTCGAAGTTGCTGGCTTCTAGGAGAACCAGCCCAGGCACGGATAGCCCAATCGCCCAACACCACGGGGCAGGCGTATCAAGCCTGAGTCTGTCCTTATATTGCTCAAATCTTTTAGACAGTACTGGCTTGCTCTCGTATTTTTCGCCGATAACGTCGTTTTCCCAGTAGCCAATCTCGTATACGCACCAGTAGCTGAATGTGAGCAACAGCAGTCCGGTCGCATTGAGTAAGAAGTGATCGCTCAAGAAGCTAAAGGCAATAACCAAAAAGGCCCAATGACCGGCAATCACCCGCTTCATAATGTGTGACCTGCCTGGGTTTTTAACCCGCTCGGAATAGACTAGCGGTACATACACGTCGGCCATCGCTGAGATGAACTCAGCCTCTGGCCACTGAACCCGACAAGGCGTTTTCACAGCGGACAGTAGCGCCGTGTTTTGCTGCTCTTTGGCCGTTACCAGAACAGCGCGAGCAATTTCCGGCTGGCTCAAAACCTTAGTCATACGATCTAAACTGCCTTTTTCGCGATCTGCCAAGCCCTGCCAAAAGCGGCAGGCGACCGCCTCACTCGCCACCTTTTGAGCGACCTCACTGGGCAAATGCTCAAGCAGCGGATTGACGATCCAACTAAAGCCGCTAGAGGCAACGACGACCCTGGCGTTGGGATTTTGAGCGATCGCTGCTATCAACTGATCATTCCAATGCGCTTGCGCCAGATGCTTAGCCTTCGCTCGCCAGACCAGTAGCGTCCAGGGAAATAAGAGGGTGGCCAGGGCAGCCAAAACCCAGGCCCTCGAAATTTTTTTATCGGCCCAGCGAGCAGGCAACCACCGCCAGGGCCGAATCACGGCAGCCGCTAATAAGTAAGCTGCGCCGAGCGGACGCGGACTAATGCTGTTTAAGTACTCTGTGGTGGAGTCTCGCAGAAACAATGTTTCGTCAAAATCTAAAATAATAGGATTTTCAGCAGCAGCAGTTTGAACCGACTCGATAGCTCGAGTACTAGAATCAACCGCTTTGTCAGTCGCCGCCTTTTTAATAGTCAAGTTGTCTACGGTAAAAGCCATGAAATTGTGCAACTTTAAAAGTGGTAAAAGTGGTGGTAGAGATTGCCTACATGCAGTTGCATCGCGCTAGATGCGTTGCTCTGTAGGTTTGGCATGTTGCCTACGAGGTCATACAGATCAGCATTCCCTCGTTAAGAAGGCTCTCTTTTACAGCCATTAGCCGCAAAAGCCTCTATGCACTCTGCCCTAGAAACGCTTACTCTGCTGTTTTGAAGCATCAGTAAGATATTCACCTGAGTAAGCATTTATTCATATAACCCCTCAATCTAAAATGCAGCCAATTTAGAACTTATGACACGGTATTTTCAATTCATATATAAACCATTATCAATACGTGAAATAACAATTAGGAATGCGTGAAGCAGAGCGTAAGTCGCAAAAAAATCCCAGTGCTTATTAAAGAAGCACTGGGTAAAAGAAAATGTGATTTATTTCGGTAGTCTATTTGGTGGCGGGGCACGGATTTGAACCGTGGACCTTCGGGTTATGAGCCCGACGAGCTACCAGACTGCTCTACCCCGCGACGTATTAGCCAGAGTGTTCCCTTCAGAACGTTCTCGCTTAGCTAGTATAGCCGGTTACATCTCTATTGTGAAATTTTCTTTTTAAAAAGTTGCTTATACAGTCGAAAGGTCGCCAACGACTTCTAATCGACTGTATTTGCCAATCAGCATGAACTGTTCTTCTAGCGCTTCTGATACATCGGGTTCTATCCAGCCTAGCTGCTTTAGTAAATAGACGGCAGCGGCGTATTTGGCTCGCTTAGAACCATCCACCACTTTGATAGCAATTCCCATTCCATCGCCGACGCGACCGATGCACTGAATGCCTTCTGCTCCAGACTTGCTGACCAAATCTCCCTGGCTAAGCTGCATTAGCTGACTGTCGAACCCGGCTGGCCCCGAAATCAGCATAGGATAGTGGGTCATCGCTCGGATGATGCGCTCTAGCTGTAGGTTGTCGCCGGAGGCTAGCTTGGCAAACAGCGTGGCCATCTGGCTGAGCTGCATTAAATAGGTGGGGGCGCTGCAATCGTCATGGGCGCAGATAAATTCATCGGCGGGCATCCCAATGAGTTCGGCGATTTGCTTAATGATCAGTTTTTGTAAGGGGTGCGATCGCCCCACATACCCATCTAAAGACCAGCCTTGCTGCTTGCAAACTGCCAGCATTCCAGCATGTTTACCCGAGCAGTTATGCGCTAGCGGCGTACTTTTGCCATCCGGCGTTGGGCATTGTAGTGCGCCCGGTTCTACATCACAGCGCCACAAAATATTGAATGCCTGCCGCACCTGCTCGATGTTGCCCTGGTGCGAGCTACAGATAATCGCCAGATCTTTGTCGGTTAAGTGAAAGTGATCCAGGGTGCCTGTCGTCAGTACGGCCAAGGCTTGAAAGGGCTTTAGCGCCGAGCGAATAAAGGTGCCAAACTCCGGATCGCCTGCGTTTGCTAGCGTCCGGCCTCGGCTGTCGCAGGCTACCGCATGGACTTTGTGGGTTGATTCAACAATGCCTTCTCTGAGCAGTTGAACGTTTAGCAGCGACGAACTCTGACGGCTCACCCTATTCATAAAATTACTCTGTGAGTGTAAAAAACTGTGGTTGCAAAAACTATGAGCGATCGCCAAAAACGGCACTATACAAACTGCCAGGTTACTAAGCAAAAAGAAACGATGCCCATAATGACGGCGAACGTTTTCTGCATTCGTAGCATCGAAGGTTTTACTTGATAGTCGGCAATCAGACGATCGCGATTGTACAGATCTTCGGGCTTTTCCCACATTTGCCCATCGTACCAGCCAGATTCTTCGTAGAAGACGGACTTTTGCCCCAGGCGATCACACACATGCCGCCACCCAATATAAAGCTGAATTAGCCCCAGCGTCGGCAGTAGCAGTGCGCCTAATGTGCCGCAAAGCAAGAACTGAGGGGTCGCTCGAGCGGGCGAAAAGCTAACCGCCGCCATTGGGCCAACCACTATCCAGCTCAGCAGCCACAGCGACACGATAGGAATTAAATAACCCTTCAGGCTACGAGCACCCCAGCTATAAAACCAGGACTCGCTCATCCCCTCGTATTCTTTAATGGGAATCTGCTCAACGGGGACTGGGCACCGCGCCGGAATAGAGCTTTTCTTCGTATCACCGTTCATCTGTGGTTGCACTCGCTAGTAGCTCGACTGGCCATCATAATAGGGCTGGCCAAATTGTCCGCCAGACGCGGATGAAAGATTCACGGGTGCAAGGTTCTGTGACGTAAATTCAATTTTGGTGGCATGACCCCAGAAGGCTTCCAGGTCGTAAAATTCGCGATCGCTCGGCATAAAAATATGCACAATTACGTCGCCGTAGTCCTTCAGCACCCAGCGGCCTTCGCTCATGCCTTCTGTGCGCAGAGCCTGCCGATTTAGCTGCGTTTCTATCCCGTCTTCTATAGAGTTGGCGATCGCCCGTACCTGTACGTTAGAAAAGCCCGTCACAATCACAAAGTACTCGGCCAGATACGAAACATGACCGGTTTCTAAAATCGTAATATCGCCTGCCTTGCGGTCATCAGCGGCTTCTGCAATCGCCAGCGCCAACGCCTTTGCCGATTCATCTACGAGGTACTGTTCATCCAGGTTGTCAGGCGCGATCGCTCCCGGTCGAGTGTCTACCGACGCCCCGTTAGTGCCGTAAGGTTCAGCGTTGTAACCGTCATCTTCAAAAGCGGAAATATTACCCATCGTTTTTTCAGTCGTTACTTTGTCGAGATCGCGCAAAAGCTCAATTCCTTTTAGAGAAAACTGTGAAATTAAAAGGCGCAGATAAAAAAGTGTCCTCTAAAAAGGTGTCCGCTTTTAGTCTACCGAAAATTAGTTGACTGAAAGCGCACCCCTTCGTAGATATTGCGTTACCTACTTGGATTTAACCAAATTTCCCGTAATATTTCCTCATAAAAGGAAGTGCTGTAGACCCTGCGCGGCATTTTGGGTGCTACATTTTGGATCGGTTCTATAGATGAGTGGAGTCGCCTGCTTTGATTATCGGTCTTTTTATTGGCCTCACGATAGGCGTGTTAGCCGCCACTATTGTTTATTGGCTGATGCAGCAGCGCGTTGAAAAGTTAACCAGCGCCCTGCAAAATAACCAGCGCCGTCTTCAGCAGCTAGAAAACGAGCACGAAATTCGACTGCGGTCGGCAACCGATCAGCTTCAGGCCGACTACGAACGGCAGCTAGCCGAAAAAATTGAGTACTACCAGGACGATCAAATTATTCAGTCTGGGCTGAAAGAAGTAGAGTTTGAAACTCGCCTTGAGGTGATTGAACATGCTTATAACAGAGAGCTAGGGCTATCTCCTAGAGACGATCAGTACTCTCCGGGATATGTCCTTTTAGACAATCCAGAATGACATCCTAAAATAGCCGCTCGACCTGTCTAAGCGGTAGAATAGCAACTGGCTAATAGAAACATTAGGACTATAGGAACTACTGCATGACTCGCGCAATTATGGAAACAAGCAAAGGCACCATCAACCTGGACTTGTTTGAAAAAGATGCTCCTAACACTGTCGAAAATTTTGTAAAGCTTTCTAAAGATGGCTTTTACGACGGCCTCAACTTTCACCGGGTCATTCCTAACTTTATGGTTCAAGGCGGTTGCCCTGAGGGTACAGGAACCGGTGGCCCCGGCTACAAAATTAAGTGCGAAATCAACGATAACAAGCATCAGGCTGGAAGCATTTCGATGGCCCACGCGGGTAAAGATACCGGCGGCAGTCAGTTCTTCATTTGCCATGCGCCTCAGTCTCACTTAGACGGCGTACATACGGTCTTTGGCAAAACCGAAGATATGGATGTGGTGAACAAAATTGAAAAGGGCGACACCATAGAATCTGTAAAGATTGAAGCCTAGATTCCTGCCTGAGTAAGAAGTTAGATCTGTCTGAGAACGAGACTGCCCCGTATTCTTAGGCAGTTTTGGTTTAAAGCAGAGAGCCGCCAAATGGTTTAGTCTAAAATTATCTTGAAACTGAAATTTGTAGGCTTTTAGTCGCAGACGATGCTTTTTTACAAGCCGCTGTGCGATCGCACTCCTATGGTCTCTAACCAACGACCCACCAAAATCCCCCCAAAAGCGCTAGATGCCTCAGTAACTGGCACTAAACCTACGAGCGTAGACTCAGCTAGGGGATGGGCAATGGCGCGATCGCCCATCGGTAAAAAACTGCTCACAGGCATCACCGGTATAGGACTAGTGGCTTTTGTAGTGGTGCACTTGCTAGGAAACTTGACGCTGTTTTTTAGCGCTTCGGCCTATAACCAAATTGCCTATATCGTGGAGCAGCTTGGCCCGGTTACCTATTTGGTTGAACTGATTTTGGGGGCGATCATCTTCCTCCATATCTATATCGGCACTCAAATTTACCTCGACAAACGCAAAGCTCGCCCGGTAGATTACGCCGAATACGAATCAGCCGGTGAGCCGAGTCGTCAAAACCTTAGTTCGCGCACGATGATTTTCTCGGGTTTGCTACTGGGTCTCTTTTTGGTCGCCCATCTAGCCACCTTCAAATTTGGGACTTACTACACTCTGCCAGAGACAGCCCCAGGCACGGCTCGTCGAGATTTGTCTCGCCTGGTGTTTGAAACTTTTCATCAACCGACTTACACCACAGGCTACGTTGTCGTGATGAGCTTGCTGGGGTTGCATCTGCGTCACGGACTTTGGAGTGCTTTGCAGTCTGTGGGAATTGCGACCAATCCCGCGACTTATGCGGCCAGTGCTGTTTTGGGGAGTGCGATCGCCCTCGGATTCATAGGTTTACCGCTGTCTATCTATTTTGGATTGATTGGTTGAGTTCGATATGCAACTGAATGCTCGTGTCCCAGATGGCCCGCTCAGCGAAAAATGGAAGACCTTCAAAGATTGCTGCAAGTTGGTAAACCCTAGCAATAAGCCTAAGCACAAAATTCTGGTAGTAGGCACCGGGCTAGCGGGTGCAGCAGCGGCAGCGACTTTAGCCGAGCAAGGCTATCAGGTCAAAAGCTTTTGCATTCAAGACTCGCCGCGTCGCGCCCACAGCATTGCAGCTCAAGGCGGTATTAACGCGGCTAAGAACTACCCGAATGACGGCGATAGCGTTTGGCGACTGTTCTACGACACCATCAAAGGCGGCGACTATCGCTCTAGAGAAGCCAACGTTTATCGTCTGGCGCAAATTAGCAATCAAATTATTGATCAGTGCGTCGCTCAGGGCGTGCCGTTTGCTCGCGAATATGGTGGACTGCTGGCGAATCGTTCTTTTGGGGGAGCGCAGGTATCGCGTACGTTTTATGCCAAGGGG
The DNA here is from genome assembly GCA_003242035.1 of Nodosilinea foveolarum. Taxonomy (GTDB): domain Bacteria; phylum Cyanobacteriota; class Cyanobacteriia; order Phormidesmidales; family Phormidesmidaceae; genus Phormidesmis; species Phormidesmis foveolarum. The sequence goes on from QBMC01000033.1 coordinate 17,387, forward strand.
CAAACCGGACAGCAGCTATTGCTAGGGGCGTATGGCGCGCTGATGCGGCAGGTGGCGGCGGGGCGAGTGGAGCAGTTTCCCCGGCGAGAAATGTTGGATTTGGTGGTTGTAGACGGTCAAGCGAGAGGGATTGTAGTGCGCAATCTGCTGACGGGCGAGTTTGAGCGCTACGAAGGAGATGCGGTAATCCTGGCGACGGGTGGCTATAGCAACGTTTACTATTTGTCTACGAATGGCAAAAACTCTAACGTGACGGCGGCTTGGCGAGCGCATAAACGAGGGGCGCTGTTTGCCAATCCTTGCTTTACGCAGATTCACCCCACCTGCATTCCGGTGGCGAGCAAGTTTCAGTCCAAGCTGACGCTGATGAGTGAGAGTTTGCGCAATGATGGCCGGGTGTGGGTGCCGAAAAAAGTGGGAGAGACGCGATCGCCCCAAAACATTCCAGAGTCCGACCGCGACTATTATTTGGAAACGCGCTACCCTACCTTCGGCAACCTCGTTCCCCGAGATGTGGCTTCTCGTAATGCCAAGCAGGTAATTGATGAAGGACGTGGGGTAGGCAGTACGGGACTGGCGGTTTATCTGGACTTTCGAGAGGCGATCGCTCAGCAAGGCAAAGCCGCCATCGAATCGCGCTACGGCAACTTGTTCGAAATGTATCAGCGCATTACGGGCGAAGATCCTTACGCTGAGCCGATGCGAATTTATCCCGCCGTTCACTACACGATGGGTGGCCTTTGGGTGGACTATCACCTGATGAGTACGGTGCCGGGGCTATTTGTATTGGGCGAGGCGAATTTCTCCGACCACGGCGCGAATCGGTTAGGGGCTAGCGCTCTCATGCAGGGACTGGCCGACGGCTACTTCATTATTCCGTACACGCTGGGCAACTACATCGCGACGACCGATTTGCCCGAAGTGACGACTGACGATGATGCCTTTGGTGAGGCTGAGGCGTCGGCCAGAGCGCGGACTTTAAAGCTGCTGAGTATTAAGGGCGATCGCACCGTATTAGACTTTCACCGTGCGCTTGGTCAGCTCATTTGGCAGGGCGTTGGCATGACGCGCAGTAAAGGTGAGCTAGAAGAGACGATTGAGGAAGTGCGATCGCTCCGCCGTGAATTCTGGCAAAATCTACGCGTTCCGGGTGAAGCAACGACGCTCAATCAAAATCTGGAGGTTGCTGGCCGCGTTGCCGATTTTATGGAACTGGGCGAAGTGATGGCCCGAGATGCCTTGGCCCGTGAGGAGTCCTGCGGCTGTCACTTCCGCACCGCGTATCAAACTGCTGAAGGAGAGGCCCGCCGCCGCGACGACCAGTTTGCCACTGCCTCCGCTTGGCAGTACCAAGGCGACGAACAGCCTGCTACGCTGATCAGCGAATCTCTCAACTTCGAGAATGTAGAACTTACGCAGCGTTCCTATAAATAGTCTTCTTCTTCCTTTTCACCAATGCAAGTCCATCTAAAAATCTGGCGACAACCTGGCCCTACTCACGCGGGCGAGTTTGCTCAATATACCGTCGATGCGATCACACCCGACCTCTCCTTTCTAGAAGTGCTCGACCAGCTCAACGAGCAGCTTACCGAAGCTGGCGCACTCCCAGTCGAATTCGATCACGATTGTCGAGAGGGCATCTGCGGCTCCTGTGGCATGATGGTCAACGGTCAGGCGCACGGCCCTCAGCAGCGCACCTCGGTTTGCCAGCTATACATGCGTAATTTTCAAGATGGCGACACGATTACCATCGAACCTTGGCGAGCCAAAGCCTTTCCGGTCGTGAAAGATCTGGTGGTTGATCGCTCATCGCTAGATCGCATTGCCTCAGCGGGCGGCTATATCTCTGTAAAAACCGGGTCGGCTCCCGATGCCAATGCCGTACTGGTGGACAAACTCAGCGCTGATAGGGCTTTCGATTATGCGACCTGCATCGCTTGTGGAGCCTGTGTTGCAGCCTGTCCCAACGCCTCGGCCTCCCTGTTTACGGCGGCTAAAATCGCCCATTTAGCTCTACTGCCTCAGGGTCGCCCAGAGCGGAAAAAGCGAGTCGTAAAAATGACCCAACAAATGACTCAGGAAGGTTTTGGCGACTGCTCGAATCATGGTGAATGTCAGTCGGTATGTCCTAAAGGTATTTCGATTGACGCGATCGCCCAAATGCGCCGAGAATACATCCGCGCCCACCTCCCTTTCTAATCTCTCTCCTACTCCCATTCAAAGGAACTACTCCATGCCCACCGTTCAAGAAATCTACACTGACGGCGCTTGCTCAGGAAACCCAGGTCCCGGCGGCTGGGGCACTCGCATTGAATTTAGCGATGGTCAGGTGCACGAGCTGGGCGGCAGAGATACGGCTACAACTAATAATCGGATGGAGATGCAGGCAGCGATCGCGGCGCTAGACTTTCTGAGCCAGGACGAAGCCGCCGACAGCGCAGTTGTTTTGCTGCATACGGACAGTGAGTACGTCAAAAACGGTATTACTAAATGGATCAACGGCTGGAAGAAAAAAGGCTGGAAAACATCAGCCGGAAAACCCGTTCTCAATAAAGACCTCTGGCAGCAGCTCGATCAGCTAAGCCAAACGCTCGCCGAAAAAGACCTTAAGGTCGATTGGCGATACGTCCGTGGACACACCGGCAACCCAGGCAACGAACGCTGCGACGAAATCGCCAGAGCCTACTCCCATACTCAGCCGATTTCACTCAGCCAGTACAAAGCTACCGCGAAGAAAAAATCTGCACAGCAAAAAAAGGTAGATAAGAATTCTGAAGAACTCTTAGAAAGCTACGTAGAATCGGCAACTCAGGCAAAAATCAATGAAAAAGAAGACGATAATAGAGATCCTTCTATATCTATCCCAAAAATAAACACGGCCACTACGGAGGAATCCTCTGAGGAAGCAGCGCTAAAATCCTACGAGCAAGCCCCTGACTCAAATTTCCAGACTATGGCCTCACCCGATTCTAAACTCAGCGAAAATGGAACATCTAGAATAGACCGGCTTGAAAACGCACTCAAAACGCTACAGGTCACAGATGAACTGGCCAAGCAGGGATACCTCATCACTAGCGCCGAACTTGCCGACCTGATGGACGTAAATGCTAGCGCTGTGACTAGCCGAGGCGATTATTGGGCTTGGCGAAACTGGACGGTCTCGCGCATTCGCCGGGAGGGTAATCAAATTCTGTGGCAATTAGAACGCATCGACGAGTAGAAACGGCCTTTTATCTCAGACATCCGGGCGGTTCTAGACTGACCTTCTATCCTGGTGGCCAACCCAAAGCCCGACCGCCTAGCAAATGTAGGTGTAAGTGAAACACTGTCTGACCGCCCTCTTCCCCTGTATTGATGACAACTCGATAGCCGTTGTCCAGGTTTTCTTGCCGAGCAATTTCACTCACCGTAAAAAGCAAGTGACCTAGAATCATTTTGTCTTCCGGCTGTGCATCTGCCAGTTTTGGGATGGGCTGCTTGGGAATCACCAGGATGTGAGTAGGAGCCTGCGGCGTGATATCTCGAAAGGCCAGACAAAGCTCGTCTTCGTAAACAATATCGGCTGGAATTTCGCGTCGGATAATCTTGCTGAAAAGGGTGTCTTCGCTCATATTTGGTTGTTGGTAGAATCGGGCTACTGTTCGACCCTGATTCTACCTTTTCCCCAGACTTCGCTTTCTTAGTCAGTTGGAAAATCAGTGCCAACGATCAAAACCGGATTGCCGATCAAATTGCCAAGGTCAAACGAGACTGGAATATCCATACCCCAGTCGAATTTTCCATTCTCGTCTAACATCTCGCCGACAATCGGTACGCCTGCTAAATCTAATTCGTCGGACTTCGCACCCGGATTTTGAGCGTCGATAAACGCTGTGTTGATATTTTCTGCGGCTTCACTTAGCTCCGTTCCCGTGCGATGGGACGGCATTTTGCCATCTTCTAGTGGCAGTAGCAAGCTAGCCGCGTTAGGAATAGGATTTGCCCAGGCTGGCTGGCCTATGCCTAAAACGGCGACTAAGACGACCGGCAATGATAGTAGGCTCAACGCTATATTGGAGTGATCGCTCACCCCTCTCTTTCTCGAATCAACCAGACTACTGAGCATAAGGCGCGACTCTATCGAATGTGACAAGATCAGATTAGCCACCCTTTTTAATGACAAGGGAGCGGCATTCGCGGATTCTCTAGGCGAAGTTTTATCCTGATGCGAAGATTCTATGTAATGACACCCAAATCAAAGCGTTAACCCCTCATGAGGCTACATAAGTTAATAGCGCTGGTCAATTGATTGCTATTCCACGTAAGGCGGTTCTACTAGCGGATTCACGACCTCTGCAACGATTGAATCGCCGGTCTCGAACATCACCTGAGAATGTAGCCACTTGGCGATCATATGCGGACAGTTTTGCTTCGTCCACCGCACCATAAATATCCGAAAGATCGGTTTGGATTGGCGCGCAATCATCTTCATCAGTCGATTCAGCGGTCTAGACGGTACGCGCTGATTGACCAAATTAACTGAGCCAACATCATAAAGGCAGTCTACGATTAGCCGTACGGTAATTTCTTCTCGCAGAAATAGGCTTTCTATCAGCATTTCTACATCGCGTATGCGTTCGTCTTCTCTTTGGCGTTCGCTAATTGTAAGGACCAGTTTCTGTTTCTGGGGTCTAGAGCGTCTCAACATAATGCGCTAACGGCCACGAGCGACAGGACAACAAGAATGCGAACTATACCAATCTACCGTCTATTCCTCGATACAGACTAGTGCAAAGGCAGGAAAACGCTCGGACTATAAGCGATTTGGTTAGCGCCCTAATTCTCAGGGGCAAGCTAGCCCAGGGCTTATGCCTGACTAGTTTTTAACCTGCGGGGTTCATCAGCGCACATGTTATCAAGAATTTGGAGCGCGTCCTTAGTGGGGATTGATGCGCTAAAAGTAGGCGTTGAGGTTGACTTGTCGGGTGGGCTGCCGGGGGTGGTGATCGTAGGATTGCCGGATGCGGCGGTGCAAGAATCTCGCGAGCGGGTGCGGGCGGCGCTAAAGAATGCTGGGTTTGCTTTTCCGATGCGTAAGGTGGTGATTAACCTTACGCCTGCGGATGTTCGTAAGGAAGGCCCGATTTACGATTTGCCGATTGCGATTGGAATTTTAGCGGCCTCGGAAGGGGTAGCGACCACTTGCCTGGATGACTATTTATTTCTGGGTGAGATGTCTTTGGATGGAACGCTGAGGCCAGTGGCGGGTGTGGTCGAGATCGCCGCCCGTCAGCTAGGACTCAAAGGGCTGGTGCTGCCCGCCGATAATGCCTACGAAGCGGCGGTTGTACCAGGGTTAGAGGTGTACGGCTTTAAGCAACTGACTGAGGTGGTTGACTTTCTGAATGCGCCCGAGTCTTATGAGCCGGTGAAGGTAGACGCGTTTGAGGAATTGTTGCGATCGCCCCCGTCCCTTCTAGACTTGCAGGACATCAAAGGCCAAGTGCAAGCCCGCCGCGCCCTAGAAATTGCCGCCGCTGGTGGTCACAATCTATGCTTAATTGGCCCACCAGGGAGCGGTAAAACCATGCTCGCCCAAAGACTCCCTGGCATTTTACCGCCGCTAACTTTCGCCGAAGCTTTGGAAGTCACCCAAATCCACTCCGTAGCAGGCTTACTCAAAGAAAAAGGTAGCTTAGTCAACCAACGACCGTTTCGCACCCCGCACCATTCTGCCTCTGGCCCGTCCTTAGTCGGTGGCGGTAGCTATCCCAAACCCGGCGAAATTTCTTTGGCCCACCGAGGCGTCCTCTTTTTAGACGAACTTACCGAATTCAAGCGTAGCGTTCTCGAATTTCTCCGTCAGCCTTTAGAGGACGGCAAGGTCACGATTACGAGAACCCGGCAGTCGGTAGAGTTTCCGGCTCAGTTCACCCTAGTTTCTAGCACCAACCCCTGTCCCTGCGGCTATTTTGGCGATACCGTACAGCCCTGCACCTGTAGCCCGCGCCATCGAGAGCAGTACTGGGCCAAGCTGTCTGGCCCGCTGATGGATCGAATTGACTTGCAAGTAGTGGTGGGTCGGCTCAAGCCGGAAGAAGTGACGCGCCAGCCAGATGGCGAAGATTCCGCCGCCGTGAGAACTCGGGTCGAAGCGGCTCGTCACCACGCACAGGCTAGGTTTGTAGAAGAACCCGCTTTGCAGTGCAACGCTGATATGGAGAGCCGTCATATTCGCCAGTGGTGCGCTTTTAATGAAGCGACTCGTCTGCTGATTGAAGGCGCTGTTCGCAAGCTAGGTCTCTCAGCTCGCGCGACAGATCGCATCCTTAAGGTAGCTCGTACCATTGCCGATTTAGGGGATTCGCCCGACATTCAAACCCACCATGTCGCCGAAGCGATTCAGTACCGTACGCTTGATCGAATGCAGTAGCGATCGCTAGATAGCCATTGCAAGCACAATAAAGAATTACGGAACGCCACCAAACTGTGAGCCAACCCACAGCCAGTCAGGACATATCCCGCTATCCTCTCAACTGTCTGTCCTACGCTCAAAGCAAAAATCAGCGAGATCCTTCCCTTTAGGCATACGCAAACTGGTAGATAGGCCGCTAATCTGTATGAACATACGCATCATGCTAACTGTCGTGATTTTATGAGGAGTTATTTGAACATGTCCATGAAAAAGAGTCTTTTGGGTGCAGTGGGTTTACTAATGCTAGCGATTGGCATTCAGCTTCCTGTACAAGCGCAGAGCGTATCTGAGCGCGATCTGTTGACAGGCCGCGAAGCCGCCTATGAGGTTCCGCTAGGTGAAGCTCCCAATGAGACTACTGCTGAGGCATTAGGTGCTCAGACATTAGGTGCTCAGACATTAGGTGCTCAGACTTGGGTGCCCCAAGAAGAAGCGCTAACCGCTGAAACGTTGATGGCTGAACCAGGAGCCGAAGCTACTGAACTGGTTTATCCTGTCCCTGAAGCGGCAGAAGTGGCTCAAGCACGTCGCCGTCGTACGAGTAGTGCGGCTGCTAACCCAGACTTTATTGGCATTGGGGGTGATGTCGGAACTGCTGGCAATATTTCTTTTGCCGTTATCAGCAAGCTATCGCTAGGTCGGCAAATTGCCGTGCGGCCTTCTATACTCGTCGGCGATGATTTTGCCGTACTAGCCCCCGTCACTTACGAGTTCAGCCGATTCGATACGAATGCGGGCGGCTTTCGTATTAGCCCTTACGCAGGTGTGGGGGCTTCTTACATAGACGGGGATAATTCCTCAGACCTTGGCCTGCTGGTCTCGGGTGGCGTCGATGTTCCGGTCTCTGAGCAATTTACGGTGAATGCTCAAGCTAACTACGCAGGCATCTTCAGCGATTCTCAAAACTTTGGGGTTACTGTTGGCGTTGGCTACAACTTTGGCGGCTTGCTTCGTTAAAAGACCTAGCTAATTCGACGAATGATTGAGCAGCGGCTGGATTAAACCCCAGCCGCTTTTTGTATGTCCTATTTCTTTGGCTAAATCTATCGGCTGGGCAAACTGAATAGAGACGCGAAGGCAGGCACTTTCAGTGAATAAGGCTTTAAAGCGAGTTTCCGTTGGCGAGCCTACTGACTCTCTAGAACATCTGAGAAAGACTTTTCAACGAGTTTGGGGCTATGACGATTTTCGTTATCCGCAAGGTGAGATTGCTCAGGCTATTTTGAGCGGAAAGGACATCTTGACTGTGATGCCGACGGGGGGTGGAAAGTCGGTGTGTTTCCAGCTCCCAGCTTTGATGCAGACGGGCGTTACTTTGGTGGTGTCGCCGCTCGTGGCGCTGATGGAGAATCAGGTACAGGAGCTAAAGGAGAAGCAGCTTCCGGCGGCGGCTTTGCACAGTGAGCTGGATAAGTCTTCGCGGTGGCAGGTGATGCGACTTCTCCGGCAAAATAAACTGCGCCTTCTCTACCTTTCGCCAGAAACGCTGCTGAGTAAATCTGTTTGGGAAGCGCTATGTGAGCCGCAGCTTAAAATCAATGCGTTAGTTCTAGACGAGGCTCATTGCCTAACTCAATGGGGTGATACGTTTCGGCCTACCTATCGGCGGTTGGGTGCGGTACGAGCGAGCTTGCTAGCGCACAAGCCTGAGGGTACAAAGAT
>QBMC01000033.1:25512-30101 GCA_003242035.1 Nodosilinea foveolarum
GGCGATCGCTGCCTTCACCGCCACTGCCGATCCGGTAACTCAACAAACTCTCAAAACCGTCTTACGACTCGATCAGCCGCAGCTCGTTTTGCTTAATCCTTACCGCAGCAATCTCCATCTCACGGTTAAAACGGTATGGACGCCGAATGGCCGAAAACGCGCCCTGCTCAAGTTTGTGCAAAGTCACGGAAAGCAGTCAGGGCTTATTTACGCCCGCACCCGCCGAGGCACCGAATCGCTCGCGCAGTGGTTTGCGCAGCAGGGCTATTCTGTACAGGCTTATCACGGTGGACTGGGCGCATCTCAGCGGCGGCGCATAGAAGCTCAGTGGATCGGTGGCGACTGTCAGTTTGTGGTGTGTACGTCCGCGTTTGGCATGGGTATTAACAAATCGGACTGTCGGTTTGTGGCGCATTACGAAGTGCCCAGCCTGATCTCTGAGTATGTGCAGGAGGTGGGCAGGGCTGGACGAGATGGTAAGCCTGCAAAGGCGCTATCTTTGGTGAGCGAATCGACTGGACTGTTGGCCCCTGAAGATAAGCAGCGGTGGCAGTTTTTTGAACAAAAGGCGAAGGAGCTGGAGCGATCAGCGGTGCGGCTATCGAAGCAGATTCCGATGAAAGGAAATGTGGATGAGGTGCGGCGTCAGTTCAAAGATGGCGCTCAGGCGTTGGCGCTATTGCATCGAGACGGACAGCTAGTCTGGCTAGATCCGTTCACGTATCAGTTAGAGAATGGTCGTCAGCCTAAGCTAGAAAAAATCGAGTCTGGGGCGAGTGTGATGAAGCGATACTTGTTTACTCGTCGGTGTCGGTGGCAGGTTTTACTGACGGAGTTTGGGTTTGTAGATGAGGCTGAAAAGATGGCTTGTGGGGAGTGCGATCGCTGCCGTCAGTCCGCTAAGAAACCTCGCTAATCTCAGTCTTTGTGCTACTAACGCTATGTCGTTTCGGGCTGTTTTTCTTCACTCGCCGCTAACAAAGGTTCAGTCTCTGCTTTTTCGGTCATCAAGCTAACCTTTGAGTCCACTACAGCGCTTTCCTCAACTTTTTTCGAAAAGCCCCAGGCAAATAAGCTAAAGATTAGCGTGACCATAATCCACTCGGGCGGCACCCACTCTGGATTGATCACCCGGACTAGCAGACGAAGGCCCACAAAGGCGACGGTTACGAAGCCTGCATCTTCTAAATGTACGTAAATTTCTAGCCAGCGGATAAACAGGCCCGCCATAAACCGTAGCGCGATGATGCCAATGGTGCCGCCGAGTAGAACAATTAGGACATCTTTAGAAAGGGCGATCGCCGTCGTCACACTATCCAAAGAAAAGGCTAGATCCGTCAGCGCGATGGTTGGCACGGCTTGCCATAGCGTGTCGAATTTGGGTGCGCTCGAATCTTCATCATCTGACTTGCTGGTGAAATGCTGATAGACCAGCCAGAGCAGATAAGCCGCCCCTGCTACTTCAAACTGCCAGTACTTGAGCACCCAACCCGCCGTTAATATGAGGGCTACTCGCAGAACGAAAGCGGCAATTAGACCAACGTTGAGCGCTTGCTTTTGGAGTTCTTCGGTTTTGAGTCCTTGGGCGATCGCTGCTAGCGCAATAGCATTATCTGCCGAGAGTACCAGCTCCAGCATAATAAGTACTGGTAACAGCAGTAACGTATCTCCCCCCAGCGTAGGGGACATATCAAGCAGGCGATCTAGCATACGGTAGCCAAGAGTCTTTTTTGTCGAGGGCGAACATCAATGCCCAACCCTCTTTAGAATAGATCGTAATGTAAACAGGTTGCCCCTACCGATAGAGAGGCAACTCGCAAGTTCGACCAGATACCTTCCAAGATGAATACTCTGTGACCTCTTCCTTAGAACAGTTCCGCGCCCAATATCCAGAAGGTTGCTTAAGTGCTGATTTAGTCTCTGTCCATGACGGGCAGTATATTGTTCGCGCCGTAGTCAGCAATGGTGGCGTTCCTTTAGCGACCGGACTAGCAGCCAGTGTCGATGTGCAAATTGCTGAAGATAAGGCGAGAGAGCGGGCGATCGCGCTGCTAGGCATTCAGACAATAGAGGTTCCAGCCAGCAGTCAGCCTAAAGCACCTGCCGCTGAGACTGCTCCAACTAACGGACATCAAACATCTCCACAAGCGTCTCTGTCTGCCGTGGCAGATTTGCCATCACCGCCATCGCCGACTACCGACGAGTCTGAAGAAGTTGATATCACGTTAGAGCCACCCGAGGTCGAGCAAGACCCATCTGATGACAGCGGGCCACCTTTGGATTCAATCGCCGAAGAACCTGCAAAAACTTCCGCTGCCACGATTGCCCTAGAAAACTTCAGCATGAGTCCCAACCCGGTCAATCTGTCTGATGTGATTGCTCAGACGGATGTGGAGCTGATGCGGTTGGGATGGACGAGTATGCAAGGCCGGGAGTATTTGGAGAAAACGTATGGGAAGCGATCGCGCCAGCACCTAACGGACGAAGAGCTATTAGGTTTTCTGCTCTACCTGGAAGACCAGTAGATTAAAAAAAATAGCTCTGGCTGATTAAAAGTAGCCGGTATACCCCGCTCTATTAGGAGGTCGCCGCCGCTTTTCGGAGTTCCGCAATCTGCGCCTGAATTTTCTCTGTTTGGGCTATCAACTCGGTCTGAGCTAGCCCAGATTGCTCGCCAGAAGCTAGCCATTTGAGCTGCACTTTTTCGGCCTCAGCTTCGGCATCTCCCAGAATTAAGCCCAGCACCGCGCCGCTGCGATCCGCCCGCTTGAACTGTTTGCCAAAGGCGCTGCCGCTTAGATCGACTTCTACTGAATAGCCTTTCTTTCGCAGGTCATTCGCTAGCTTCACAGCCTGAAATTCCGCCTTCTCCCCGCGCGAGATCAGGTAGATATCTAGCTCAACATCCGTGCTGAACGTCCCCATCTGCTCTAGCAAAATAATCAGTCGCTCTAAGCCCATGCCAAAGCCAATCGCAGGCGTATCTGGCCCGCCAAGCTGAGAAACCAGGCCATCGTAGCGACCGCCGCCGCAGACGGTGGCCTGTGCGCCCAGGTCGGAAGACTGAATTTCGAAGGCGGTGTGGGTGTAGTAGTCCAGGCCGCGCACCAGGCGAGGGTTGATGTTGAAGGGAATGTCTAAATTGGTGAGGAGTTGCTGCACACCGTCAAAATGTTTTTGCGAATCGTCCGAGAGATAGTCGAGTAGGCTGGGCGCATCGACGACGATTTCTTGAGTGCGTTTGTCTTTGCTGTCTAGAATGCGCAGCGGATTTCGAGTGAGTCGATCTTGCGAGTCGGGGTCTAGCTCATCTTTGAAAGGGGTGAAGTAGCTGACCAAGGCATCGCGGTAGGTTTGGCGGTCTTCGCCGCTGCCGACGGAGTTGAGATCTAGTGAGAGCGCGGTGAGGCCGAGTTGGTTGAGGATTTGGGTGGCGATCGCAATCACCTCCACATCGGCTCTAGGATCTCGGCTCCCCAAAATCTCTACGTCGAGCTGATGAAACTGCCGTTGCCGTCCTGCCTGTGGCCGCTCGTAGCGAAACGCTGGCCCCATGTGCCAAAGCCGCTGCACGCCGCCCTGTGCATGTAGTTTGTTTTGAATAAAAGCGCGCACTAATCCAGCGGTAATTTCGGGCCGCAGTGCAATCGAGCGTCCCCCACGATCTTCAAAGCTGTACATCTCTTTGCCAACGGCATCAGTAGCCTCTCCAATGCCTCTAGCAAACAGCTCAGTTTGCTCAAAAATAGGCGTACGAATCTCGCGATAAGCCCACTGCGACAGCACCTGCTGGGCGATGCCTTCGACGGTTGCCCACAAAGGAGACTCCGAAGGCAAAATATCGCGGGTTCCCCGAATGGCTTGCAACATGCCCATAAAAATTAACCTGAAAATTTAGTGAGAACAGGCAGTTGACCGATTCCGTAAGATGCTTGTAAAACGCCCGTAAGACGAGAAATAGCTGAGAAAATAGGCTAGCTCACAATCTGTGCCGCTAGCAAGCCTGTTTTTTTATGGCTGTCTTTTGTGACTGAGCTGCAACAATACCGTTTAACCCAAATAATCAATCAGCTTCTCTTTCTGGCAATCGACAGCAGTTGAGTTCATCAATGCAAACTTTGCCCGACTGCAAGGCCCACCGAACCAGCGCCACGCGATTTCCCGTATTGGTTTTGTTCAATACGTTGCTCACATGGTTATCTACCGTGCGCTTGCTAATGTCTAGCTCTTCTGAAATTTCTTGATTCGTCAGTCCAGCCGATACAAGTTCGACAATTTGCAGCTCGCGCGGAGACAGAACATGTTGAGACTCGTTTTGGTCTTGACCGATGGCAGCTTGCGTATCGCTTGGAGAAGATTGGCTAGATGACATGAACGTCTAATCTGTATTTATACTTAGTCGATATGTCTAGTCTAGTCATACCGTCGGCAAATCTCGTGAGTCTTAACAGAATGTTTCTCTATGGCGGTTTAGTCGCCACCGTCTTGTATCCTAGACACCCGTTTTCGACAGAATGGACGAGTCGGTGGATTTTTGACACTCCCACGGCTGAAGCCAGTGGGATTCTTCTTTCAACAAGCTAACTTAC
>QBMC01000034.1 GCA_003242035.1 Nodosilinea foveolarum
CTATGATGCCAACGAACGCGTTAGACAAGTCTTAAAGAACCAACAAATTATTCCTGTGATTCCGAGCAAGTCAAACCGAAACGTGGCGATCTCCTACGATAAAGACCTCTACAAAGCAAGGCACCTGATAGAGAACTTCTTCGCTAAGTTGAAGCAGTATCGGTCGATTGCAACACGTTACGATAAGACCGCTATCAACTTTTTAGGGGCTGTTTATCTCGCCGCTTCTGTGACTTGGCTTAATTGATGACACGCCCTAGCTGAGCTGTATTTGCAGGCAGGTTGACTTCAACGGTGTAATCAACTTCAGAGCCTGCTGTGACATCGCCAACGTTAACCGGAGTGTTGCCAGGATTCAGGACAAAACCGCCGGTTGAGGTGTAAGTGTAGGTTGCACTATTGCCACCCGCCCTAATCGTGACCTCAGTTCCATCAGGAATATCGGTGTCTGCGCCATATGTACCAACAGGAACGCCAGCGGCCTGAGCAGCAACACTAGGTGCAAGAGGCTCAATGGTTGTCGAAGCGATGAATCCTGCACCGGCAGGGTTGCTAAGAGAGTTATTAAATATGACCGAGGCTGGATCGAACACAGCGGTAGGATTAGTGCCAGCAGGCGGTGTAGGCGTGGACTTATTGGTAAAGTCGTCGTTGTCGCCAGTAGGTCCGGTAGCGCTAGGCGTATCCTGCGTACCGTTGAGAATTGTCATCGGTCGCGGGTGTAAGCCTAACAACGTTGACCTCACCGCCTTCGCCAATACCCGTGTTGTTGTTATTAGTGTCTATGCCTTCGGTAGTAGAGTCAGCAATTCCAGTATCTGTAATTGGGTTATATTCGCTACCCGAGGCATCTCCACCCGCATCTGGCAAAGAGCCATTGTCGTTGAAGTTGTTGGGATTAGAGTCACCAGACTCATCGTAGATAACTTGAGGCGTCGTTGCAGGATCGCCAACGGTTTGACCAAACACCTGAGCGATGTTTTCAACAATGCCGCCCGTAGCAGGAACCCCATTGGTTACCACTCGGAACTGGAGTCCAGTAGTGGTGGTGCCGGTTGCACCTATCGTGCCGCTACGAATAAAACCAACGCGGGTGATGGCACTCAAGGTTGCAGGACGTACCGTAACCCAGTTAAATGCTGGGTCGAGCGGATTGCCCGAGTCAGTTGAATAAACGGCCGTCCAGCCCTCTGGTATAGGCGTGACAACAGACTGAAAATCTGTGTTGGCTGGGATAGCATCGGAGACCAGAATACGCTTAGTATTCGCTGTACCGTTTAAGGTAATGTTTGTGCCTTCTAAAGCAGCCGGTTGGAATAAGTTGCTAGGAGAGGTATCTTCTACCCGCAGGCCCAGGTTGTAAGTGATGACGTCATCTTGAGGACTAGCAGGCGTGCCTGAGTTCGTAACGCTAGAAGTTTTCAGAACGGTTGCAAGTGCCAAAGGCCGGACAGAAGAGGCGAAGACACCCGAGCCAGTTGCTTGAGCCTCACGCTCGCCGTTTTGAGGGGCATCAGGGCCAATGTTTACAGTACGCAGGTCGCCCGAAGTAGTGTTGGTGTTGGGAGTGCTGAAAGGCTGGTTCTGCGTTGAATCTGTACCTTCATCTGCCGCGCTATCGGTAGTGTCACCTAGTGTAGCGCTTACAGAATTGCCTGCAATAGTGCCAGCAGCCGGTCTACCAGTGACTCTGACCTCAAAGCTGCCATCAATCGGAACTGCACCGACTAGTGCAGCGTCAAAGCTTAATTTGAGGATAAATGGACATCAGTTTACCCCGAGCATCCTCTACTTTCATCTGCCAATCAACGCCTCGTTGAGTGTTGTTGATGTCAGTTGACCAAGCAGCAATCTCACTGCGCAATGTCTCGATATCTTCAAACCGTCTGCCACTGGCACACTGCCGGGTCATCGCGCTCAGCTCGTTCTCTGCCACGTTGAGCCAGCTCCATGCTTTGGCGTATAAATAAAATCTATGCGACGCACAAGCTGACGCGCTCGTTCCGACTCAAAGGTCTCATAGAAGGCTCCTTTCGTATGCGTGTTGAGGTTGTCACATACGAGCCTAACTTGCTTACAATCAGCCTATCGACCGTCCATCAAACTAGCGACCTCCGTTGCCCAATCGGTCTTGGTGCGGCGCTCTCGCACCGTCGCTTGTCGCCAACCTGCTGCCGGTTCAGTGAACATGAAAATGCTGTCCGTGCCCGCTCGCTCGTACTCGTAGTCAACCCGCTTGCCATGCTTTGCGGTGGCCGCAATCGGTTGTCTAGTTTCTTTGAGCAGTTGCACAGGCTGCTCATCCATACAAATGACCGGACAGAGCGGGTCGTAAGGCCGCTCGTAGGTATCAAGCACTGCTTCCATATGGGCAACAAACTCGCCATCGGTTTCGGGTGGAATCACCCAGTATTCAATCTTGCGATTCGTCATCCCGTTTTTTTCAGCGTCTTACGTAACGTCTCGTGACTCACGCTTTCAACGATCTCAAGCTCCACAACCTTGCGGGCTAATAGCCGTAATGACCAGTTAGCATAGCCTTTGGGCGGTGAGCCTAAACGCATCGCAATGATTTCTGCTTCCTGCACACCATTCAGCAGCTTCGCGGTCGGTGGCTGAATTCGTTCCAGGCCATTCAACGTCGCTTCAAAGCCACGTTCTACTAACCGGCGGCGAATGTTTTCCACTGTCTGAGGGCGACAGCTAAAGGCTTCTGAAATCAACTGGTCTGTCCAGTTTGGCCCTTCGACATCGGCCTTCAGTAAAATCTGCGCACGACGCACCTTCTGGCTGCTACCTTTCAATCGCTTGATAACTTCATGCAGTTCATTTTTCTCTGATTCACTCAATCGGACGACATATCGTTTTTGCATAAAGCACCTGCTCGTTTTATCCAATCTCGCTTATTACAACACTCTTGCCAACCCTCATTTTTAATCTTGACGCTGCACTAGAATGCTGCCGTCTGGCTGTACGGTGCCAATAGGTGTTGTCCCACCGACTGCAAATACCTACAGGGCTAGTAGCAGAGGGTGTGAAGTTTTGAAGTCTAAAGCCACTGATACCAGGGACAGAGACATCGGTTACAGCATTACCAACGTTGGTAACAGTAAATGTGTAGATCAGATCGTCACCGGCTTCAATGGCACCGCCATCTACATCTATTACGGGGCTAGCGACTGCGGTTAAACCGGCAATTTCAGCAACTTTGATGACAACGGTGTTCGAGGTGGCATCGAACGGGTTGCCGTTGCCATCGGTGTAGGTCGCGGTTGCGGTGTTGCTGATGTCAGTTCCGGCTGCTGTGCCTTCTGCCAACACAGCGCCAACCATGTTGAATACACCTGCAACAGCTAGGGCAGTTGCGAGTAGAGGCTTGTGGGCCTACCAAGGAAATTTCTTATTTTCTGTTGTTGCCATTTTTGCGATCGCTAATTTTCCAAGCAGAGTAGGTTGAGCCAAGTGAATGGCATTGAAACTTCACCGATGAGTACAGCCGTTAGTAGCCGTTCGAGAAAGGATTAATCTCTTCTCGTTGGCGATAAAGCTAAAGTGCAGATTAGGTATTAAAGGCAGTTAGGCTGTGTCAACGAAAAGTTCATCTTTGTGCGTTTCTTAGATAAAGATTTATGTCTTCAGGGATAGTGCTTTATGCTATTTATAAAGAGGCAATGGAACCTTATCTACACGTAGAGTGCCCTGCCCACTTATCTGCGCGTTCGGTCAAATCACTGAACTATTAGAAAATGTTGTTGTAGATACGGACAGTCAGCTACGCATCTTTCAACCGTCAGATAACCGGCTGAATCTGTCGAAAGACATCATTAGATTGAATACTGGTTAACAACAATGACCGTATAGGTATTGTCCGCAGCTTACTCCTCTAGTCTGGCCATTATGAGGCAGGTAGGCTGATGATATAGCGATAGCCGTTTGCGGCGGAGCCTTGAATCAATGCCTCTCCGCCGTGCATCTTGGTAAGATGACGGCTCAGGAGTAGTCCTAACTCTTGGCGAGAGGCATCTACTCTTTGAGCGGTTGCCAGTGCAGCAAAAACTTCATCAGAGTCGAGATGAGCTAAAGTAGCCGTGTGTTCTATTCTCTCGTAGTCTGCTAGCAGGGCGACGTTCGAAGTCGGTTTTTTAGGTATAGATTGAGAGAGGCTGTTTTCCTCCCAGTTGATGAGCGCCTGTGGCAAATCTTCTCCTAGCCAGGGATTAGAAACCCAGAGAGAGAGATTTAGATTATCATCTTTGCGAGAGATGTGGATTCTAATTGTGCTACCGGCTGTAGACATTTTGACGACGCTAAAGACGAGATGATAGATTATCTGCTTCACCACTCTTTTGTCTAAAGTCCATAGATGAGAACTAGGTTCGACGGTAAGCCTGACTTCTAGCTCCTGCTGCTTCGTTAGGCTTTCTAGGGCAGCGATCGCTTGCTGTCCAACCATTTCAATATCAACTTGCGACAGCTCAAGCTGGTAGTTATCTGCTTTGAGATCTCCTACTTCCACAATTTCATTGACCATGCTTAGTAGCTGCTGGGAACTGCTAAGAACAATGTTGGCGTATTCCTGTTGCTTTGCGCTCAAAGGGCCGTAGATTTCGCGGCTAAGCATATTAGCCATTCCGGTGATGGAAGTCAGTGGGTTGCGCAGATCTTGCGTTAATTGAACAACCAGGTCGAACCGAATCTGGTTGATTTTTGACAGGGTTGGGCTAATAGAGTGGCTGCTATTTTTAGAAGACTGAGTGAGGTGAGAACCTGATGAAATGACCGAGAGCATTCGCTGACTTTCGAACTCGCTCATGGCCCATCGAGCGGTTAGTTCTAAAAAGGCGATTTCCTGCTGAGTGAATGAGTGAGGCAGCAAATCCATGACGGCGAGCGTACCGATGCAGCAGCCTTCTGAAGTGATGAGTGGAACGCCCAGATATGATTGGATGCCATATTGCTGAACTAGCAGGCTACTAGAGAAGGCAGGATGAGTCGTCGTATCTTCTAGTGCAAAGGGTTTGCCGCTGTCAATAACATGGGTGCAAAAAGATTCTGCGCGGGGGAACGCGCGAGTCGCCGCCAGCGGGTTCATGAGGCCCAGACTGGACAGTCCGACGACTGACTTGAAGCGCTGGGTTTTGGACTCCATGACGCTAAGGATACTGATGGGCATGGCGAGTAGCCGAGCCGCCGTTTGAGTGGCTTCATCAAAAACGGGGATAGTTTGGAGGCTGAGTAAATTGAGGGTGGCGATCGCGTCAACACGTCGGCGATCGCGCTCTACTGAAGTAGGCCCTCCTAATAGACAAGAGAGTGGCGATCGCATAGCAATATCGTCGGCTGGCGAAGAAGCGGCAGTTTTAGAGGGGATACCGTAGGTCATGCTTTTAGCATTGAAAATAATGGTCAGTGCAACCATGATTCCCGCTGGAATGGGGAGATAGCCTTGCAACCTTATAGAATCTTTTGCTCTAAACTGTTGATTTTACGGATGGATGACCGGGCTGTAGCTAGAGAGCGTGATGGCGATCGCGAGCAATTCTGGTCGTGTCGGTAGAACGTTCTGCTAAGGTAAGTTGCCTAACGCTAGTGAATATTTCTATGGACGAGTGCTAGCGTAATGAAACAAGCACAACGCGACTAGTTACGTTTATTCGATTACGTCTTCGACCTATGCAATCTGCGATCTCGATAGGAACTTTGCTACAGAACCGCTACCGCATTGTCCAATTGCTAGGACAGGGCGGATTTGGTCGAACGTACCTAGCTGAGGACACGGGCCGCTTTCAAGAGCGCTGTGCCATTAAAGAATTTGTGCCAACTCAGGGAGAAGAGAGCTTTTCGAACAAAGCCACTGAGCTTTTTCAAAGAGAAGCCTCGGTGCTCTATCAGATTGGTCATCCACAAATTCCTAAGTTTCAGGCCACTTTTGAAGAAGAAGACCGGCTGTTCTTAGTGCAGGACTATGTGGAAGGCCCAACCTATCACGACGTGCTAACCCGCCGCCGACAGCAAAATAGAACGTTTTCGGAAACGGAGGTAAGGCAGTTCTTGCAGCAGCTACTGCCGGTGCTAGCGCATATTCATGCCAAAGGCATTATTCATCGAGACATTAGCCCGGACAATATTATCTTGCGACAGAAAGATCAGCTACCGGTGCTGATTGACTTTGGCGTCGTGAAAGAAGTAGTGACCCGAATGCAGATGGATGGCGTGGCGTCTTATGCGACGACGGTGGGCAAGGCAGGCTATGCGCCCAGCGAGCAAATGCAGACAGGACGGGCCTATCCAAGCAGCGATTTGTATGCGCTGGCCGTAACAGCGGTGGTAATGCTGACTGGCAAAGAGCCGCAGTTTTTGTTTGATGACGTGAACTTTAGCTGGCGGTGGGAAGAAGAAACGCGGGTAAGTCCCGAGCTGGCAAGCGTGCTGAATAAGGCCCTGAGCTACCGACCGGGCGATCGCTTTCAGTCGGTCTCTCAAATGGTGCAGGCATTGCAATCCAACCAAACTGACTTTGCGCCCATTGAGGATAAGGCCGGTAATCGCGGTCGTGACTTAACTGGCGGCATGACCGGTGCGGTGCCCAGTCCTAACCTCCCCTCCTCCTCGTCGGCCAACCAACCCGTAGTCCCCTCTCCTTATAATCAGTCTGCTAACCAGCCACCGGTTTCACAAATGAAAACGGTAGCCGTAGGCCGAGTAAATCCAGACTATCCAAATACAGGAGCAGGCGAGCCGACAGTCAATCGACCCACGACTGTGCGCCAGCAGGGGAAAACGCCCAGAACCAGTGCTGACAGAAGCGCCCATAGCCGAGTGCCCATGCCTTCGGAACGCAGCAATAATCCTTCATTTTTGGAGAACCCGTTGGCCGTAGGGGGACTCGCAATCGGTTTAGCAGCGCTAGCTGGCACCTTAAGCTATGGCGTCGTGAAGGTAAGAGGGCCTCAGGGCGTACCTGAACCCACAATTACGCAGTTACCGCCTTTGGGAAGCGAAGATCCCTCGCCCAAACCAACGCCAACCCAGGCGACTCCTAAACCAGTGCAGTATGACCAGCCGCCGCTGAGCCTAGTGCCAGGTGTAAAGAAAACCGTTGAAGGCAATATGCGCGGTGGTGATACCGTCGTCTATCCGCTGACTGCTGAGGCCGGACAAACTTTGACAGTAGAACAAGCGGAAGAGAGTGTGCTGCTAACCGTGTTGGGGCCAAATGGAGAACCGGTAGGACGACGGGCTAGCCGAGTTCGGAGTTGGCAAGGCGTGTTGGAAGAGAGCGGCGAATACAAGATTCAGATGAGTCCGGTAAAAGGGGTATCGAGCAGTAACTACAGCTTGGATGCAACGCTGAGCATCTTACCTGAGACCGCAGCCGAACCGCAAGAACCGACTACCGGTGATGGATCAAACTCAACGACACCAGACGGGACAAACCCCAGACAACCTGGCGCTCCGGTTAGGCCAGACACGCCTGCGCCGCCCCCAGCACGGCCGAGCATACAGTCTGAGCGGGTAAACTTTCCAAGTGGAACCAGTCGCATTTTATTGGCAAATGGCGTTGTCCCTGGTGAGGTACGGCGATATATGGTGAATGCGCGGGAAGGGCAAATTATGACGGTGCGGATTACGGATGCCCAGGGGCCAGCCGGATTTGATGTGCTGATGCCAGGGGGTGAGATGATGGCAGATGCTAGCGGCATTGTGTTTTGGGAGAGCTACCTACCTGTAGGCGGCGACTACAGCATTGATGTAAGTGCGGCGCAGGCAGCGCAGTTTACGCTAGAAATTGCAGTGAGTGCGCAAATACCGACTGAGTAGTCGTGTCGAGCCATCTATTTTATCGAGTAACCCGTCTTATTGAGCAATCGTAGGGAGAGACTAACTTGGCGTCGTTGTTGATCGCGGGCACAAATACAGAGAGTGGGAAAACGATTCTGACTGCAGCGCTGATTGCCTACTGGCAGCAGTATTGTTGGGCCTACAGGCTAGGCGTATGTAAGCTGGTGCAGTCGGGGATAGGCGATCGCGAGTTCTATCGTCGGGTCTTTGAGCTAAAGCAAACCGATGAGCAGCTCAATCCACTGTGGTATAAAGCACCGATTGCACCGCCTTTGGCCGCAGCGCTAGAAGGAAAAAGGGTGGACTTAGCAAAAGCCTGGCAGGTATTTTCGCAGCTAGAATCGGAGCGCGATTGGGTTCTAGTAGAAGGCGCTGGCGGACTGGGTTCTCCGGTAACGGTGGAATTGACGCTAGCAGAGCTGGCCTATCAGTGGCGGCTGCCGACGGTATTAGCGGTGCCTGTGAAGCTGGGGGCGATCGCCGATGCCGTAGCCAACGTTGCCCTAGCCGAAAAAACCAAGGTAAAGCTAAAAGGCATCGTCCTTACCTGTACAAAACCCGTCACTCAAACTCAGATAGAGAACTGGGCACCGATTGACATGATTGAATCGCTAACGAGAACACCCGTACTGGGCGTACTACCGCACCTAAAGCAGATTAAGGACGTGGAAGCGCTTTCGGATGCAGCCGCCCAATTAGACTTAGAGAGCCTGATGCCTCAGCCTTTTTGGGCTTAAGTCTGGATTGGCAGACGGCTTTACCTGACCGATAGACAAGCAACCTGACTTAGGAAAAATCTGTCAAGATAAAGAGACTGCTGACTGAATCTGTTATGCCAACGCTCTCTCGTCCGACCACTGCTCAACCACTTACCACTGACTTCTCGGCTTTGCGGCCTGATATTCGCGCTTTGCAAGCCAAGTTAGTGAACTGGCGACGGGCAATTCATCAACGACCCGAGTTGGGTTTTCAAGAAGAGATTACGGCTAAGTTTATTGGCGATCGCCTAAGAGAATGGAACATTGCCCACCAAAGCGGCGTCGCCACCACCGGCCTCGTTGCCGTAATTGAAGGCACGGGCAAAGGCATTGGAGAAAATCTGCCGGTACTCGGCATTCGCGCCGATATGGATGGGCTACCGGTGCAGGAGCTAAACGAGGTGGACTACTGCTCTGTGCATGACGGAAAAATGCACGCCTGCGGACATGATGGGCATGTAGCGATCGCGCTGGGCACTGCTAAATATTTGAACGAACACCGCGATCGCTTTGCAGGCACGGTAAAAATTCTCTTTCAGCCCGCCGAAGAAGGCCCTGGTGGAGCTAAGCCAATGATTGCAGCGGGCGTACTTAAAAATCCTGACGTGGATGCGCTGGTTGGCCTTCATCTGTGGAACAACCTACCGCTAGGGACGCTGGGCGTTCGCGACGGCGCGTTGATGGCCGCAACAGAATTTTTTACCTGCACGGTGCAAGGAAAGGGCGGGCATGGGGCGATTCCGCAGCAAACCATCGACGCTGTTGTGGTGGGCGCTCAGATCGTCAGTGCCCTGCAAACGGTCGTTTCTCGCAATATAGACCCGATGAAATCTGCGGTCTTAACGGTCGGAGAATTCAAAGCGGGCACCGCTGTTAATGTGATTGCCGATAGTGCGTACTTGAGCGGAACCGTGCGCTATTTCGAAAGTGAGTATGGATCGCTGATTCCAGAGCGGTTGGAGCAAATTATCGCGGGGGTTTGTGCGGCTCATGGGGCTAGCTATGACCTGGATTATCAAAAGCTATATCCGCCGGTAATTAATGATAGTGCGATCGCCGAATTAGTTCGCTCGGTTGCGCTATCGGTGGTAGAAACGCCTGTGGGTGTCGTACCCGAATGTCAGACGATGGGCGGCGAAGATGTTTCGTTCTTTTTGCAAGAAGTGCCCGGATGTTACTTCTTTTTGGGGTCGGCAAATAGTGATAAAGGTTTGGCCTATCCGCACCACCATCCGCGCTTTGACTTTGACGAAACGGCGTTGGGCGTAGGCGTAGAAACGTTTGTGCGGATCGTAGAGAAGTTTTGTCCGGCTGAGCACTAACATAGGACTGCGACTTGTGATCTTTCTAGCTTTAGCCTTATGAGTGCTTCTAAACCCGCTGGCAACTCGACGGACGACTTGGCCATAGATGCGCAAACTCGCACAGAAGTATTGAGAGCGATCGCCGATCAGCTAGACGAATATGCCTTTCCTGACGTGGCGAAAAAGCTCCAGACGGATTTGCGCGATCGCCTCTCCCAAAAAGGCTATAGAGATGTAAAAAGCGGCGTTCAGCTAGCCGCAACCCTCACCGCTCAACTGCAAACCCTCAGTAAAGATCGCCATCTAAAAGTCTATTTCAGCCCAGCGGTACTGCCACATTTAACGCCGCAAACAGAAATTCCGCCCGAAGAGTTAGCCCATCAACAGCGCCTCAGCGAACTGAGAAACTTTGACATCAATCGAGTAGAAAGACTCAGAGGCAACGTTGGCTACCTAGAGCTATTCAGCTTTGAGCCACCCGAGTTTGCAGGCGACACACTGGCCGCCGCGATGCGTTTTTTAACAAACACCAGCGCGTTAGTTATCGACCTACGCTACAATCGCGGCGGCTCGGCCAGCATGGTTGCCTTGCTCACAAGCTATTTACTACCCGCTTATCCGGCAGTGCATCTCACGGATCTTTACTGGCAAAAGGAAAATCGTCGCCAGCAATCTTGGACAGTGCCCCATCTATCCGCGCCCAGGTATCTCGACAGGCCCGTATACGTCGTGACTAGCCTCGAAACCTTTTCTGCCGCCGAAGAATTTGCCTACAATCTGCAACAGCTAAAGCGAGCGGTTATTGTGGGAGAAACCACAGCAGGCGGGGCAAATCCGGGATCTGGCTTTCGGCTGCACGACCATTTTTGGATGTTTATTCCAACCGGGCAGGCCATTAGCCTAGCGACGGGCGAAAATTGGGAAGGCACAGGCATCATTCCAGACTTTAAGGTGCCCGCAGAGCTTTCGCTAAAAACCGCTCAGCTATTGGCCTTTAGAAGGCTCATGCGCGATGCCGATGAAGGAAAGACGGAAAGATTAGACCTCAGCCTAAGACGCGAACTAGAGGAGTCTTTGACGCAAGTAGAAGCCGATTTGGACAGAATGCAGCAGAATTTGGTGAGCAACATGAGCAAAGTTCGCTAACCGACAAAACCTGATAAGTTGGGTAGCTCATCTGTGAATATTTATACGGCGCAGGCTGAATTGTGCTGACGGTCACAGCAGCCAGTGCTTAGTGTTTATCTGTCGGTAGGGGAGCTTTGAGGGGAATCGGGCAGAAGACCCCCGCTTTCAGCGGCGGGATGAATGCCACTTCCCCTCAAGTGAGTGCTAGCGAACAATCTTGGCCCATATTCAAAACTAGAAAATGGTACAGTTAAGTTGGTCAATGACCCACCCGCGACTATGGATCAGACAGCCTAATGAGCGAAGTTCAGCAAATGCTGACGGCACAGACAAATAGGTAGACCGGGGAAAGAGGATAGGGCACTGGTAACACATCCCTGGATTCAACCAATCAAAAAACATTTCAATATCGAATGAACCGCAGGGCTTGCGGGGATAGTCTGTGGAGCGAACATAAGACCAAAACTCTTTGAGGGTGGAGGCAGTTGCTATGAAGCAGAAACTTAAATCGTGAGGTTTGAGAATCCCCCGCTTTCAGCGGTGGGCGTATGTCAAATCTGCGCTAGTTGCTGATCCGTTGGTAAGTAGCGCACAGGCATTTCGATTTGAGGCAAGTTTCCATGCGTAAAACATCCCTATTTCCCACCAGTCGGCGTTCTAGTCGATTGATTGGAATTCGAATAGCTAAGACTTGTGGTGTAATGTTGGGCGCGATCGCGCTGGGCTGGGGCAGCATAGAAACAGCCCTGGCACAAACAGAAGTTGCGCAGCCAAGTACTGAAGGAAGGGGAACTGAACAGGCTGCTCCTGTAGCCGTGAGTGCGATCGCGCCCCCCGCCGACCCCGTCCCGGCACCCTCTCCCTTTGCTCCCGTCTCCGCTGGCATTTTAGATATCTCTAGAGACATGACTGTCGTTGAGAGCCTTGGTCATCTTCGACCTAGTGGGATAGATGCCTCTGCTGACGGTGGATTAGCGTGGATTCAATCGGTAAACTTGCCGCTATACGTCACCCCCGGCGGCGAGCACTGGGGCTGGATTTATCAGGGATGGTTGATTCCAAAAGGTAAAACCTATCTAGCCATCGGCCGCGACGCCAGCTTTGCGATGGTGCACTCTTACGAAAACCTGTACACCTTTCCAGTTATAGAAACTCGCGCTGACGGTTGGTTTCGAGTCCAGTACACGCCCGGTGGTAGCGCCTGGGCGCATACTTCGCAGCTAGGATTGGGCGATGTGCCGCTGACGGTAGAGACCTGGGAGAGTCGATTGCAGGGACAGAAGGCTGTTTACTTTTTGGATAACCAAAAGGCTCAGGCATTGCGATCGCAGCCTCAACAGTCCACCAACATGATGAGCCTAGTCGCTGCCGACAGCCTAATTGAGCCGCTGGAATTTCAGGGAGACTGGATGCGAGTACGAACGACTAGACCCGTTGCAAACTGCGAACCCCTCACTGGCGCAACCGTGAGCGAAGGTTGGATGCGCTGGCGTGGCGAGCGACAGGAGTCGTTAGTGTGGTATCAACCCGACGACGGATGCGCACAGTAACGCTAGGCAAAACACTCTGACAAATCTTCAGGAAAGAGCGCTTCAGTAGAAAACTGTCTAACTAACTGCGTGAGCAGTTTCATGGCTCCCAATCGGGCAATTGATTATAGTGCGTTTTACTCTTTTCGAACGAGAATTTTTAGATCATTTTAAGATCAACTCAGCGTCGAGTAGGCTTTTGCCGTACAATCACTTAAGCGCAGGGCGCTAGATAAAACGGGTAGATATAAAGACACCTGAAGCAACTGGAACCCTTCGCATAGCGTTTTGTTGTAGGTAGGCGTCTCTTATGTTGATCGGTTATGTTGCACTCGTTCTTCACGCTCATTTACCCTTTGTTCGGCATCCCGAGAGCGACTTCGTACTAGAAGAAGAATGGCTGTTTGAAGGCATTATCGAAACCTACGTGCCACTCTTGACCATGTTCAAGGGACTCAAGCGTGATGGCATCAACTTTAAGCTCACCATGAGCATGACGCCGCCGCTGGTGTCTATGCTGCGAGATCCGCTGTTGCAGGAGCGGTTCGACGCGCACCTGACTCAGATGGAAAAGCTGCTAGAGATGGAGGTAGAGCGCAACGCAAATAACGCTCACATCAAATATCTTGCCGAGTATTACGCCAAAGAATGCAAGCACGTTCGTCAGGTTTTTGAGCATTTCGGCGGCGACCTTACCCGAGGATTTAAGCAGTATTTAGACAGCGGCAACCTGGACATCATCACCTGTGGAGCCACGCACGGCTATCTACCGCTAATGAAGATGCATCCAGAGGCCGTATGGTCGCAGATAGAAGTGGCCTGCCAAAGCCACGAAGACAACTTTGGCCGCCGTCCTTCTGGCATTTGGCTACCTGAATGCGCCTACTACGAAGGACTAGAGCGGATGCTGGCCGATGCTGGCCTGCGCTACTTCTTAACGGACGGTCACGGCATATTATATGCGCGTCCGCGTCCGCGCTATGGGGCCTATGCGCCTATTTACACGGAGTCTGGCGTTGCGGCCTTTGGTCGCGATCAAGAATCTTCTCAGCAGGTGTGGTCTTCCGAGGTGGGCTATCCGGGCGCACCCGAGTACCGAGAATTTTATCGAGATTTGGGCTGGGATGCAGACTACGAGTACATCAAGCCCTACGTTATGCCAAATGGACAGCGGAAGAATGTCGGCATTAAGTACCACAAAATTACGGGTAAGGGATTGGGCCTTGCTGACAAGGTTTGGTACGACCCATACTGGGCGAAAGAAAAAGCCGCAGAACATGCAGAAAACTTTATGCAGAATCGCATTCAGCAGACTGAGCGACTGCATGGCATGATGCAGCGCGAACCGATTGTCGTCTCGCCTTACGACGCGGAGCTGTATGGTCACTGGTGGTACGAAGGCCCCTGGTTCTTGGATTACTTTTTCCGTAAGAGCTGGTACGACCAGAGCACTTACAAAATGACTCACCTAGCTGACTACTTGCACGACAACCCCACACAGCAAGTTGCCAGACCCTCGCAGTCGAGCTGGGGTTACAAAGGGTTCCACGAGTATTGGCTAAACGAAACGAACACCTGGATTTATCCGCATTTGCACAAGGCGGCTGAGCGAATGATCGAGCTGGCTCGTCGGGAACCTGCGGATGAATTGCAGCAACGGGCGCTGAATCAGGCGGCACGGGAGCTGCTGCTGGCGCAGTCTTCGGACTGGGCCTTCATTATGAGAACCGGGACGATGGTGCCCTACGCGGTGCGTCGGACTCGCGGACATTTGATGCGCTTTAACAAGCTGTGGGAAGAAATTCGCGACGAGAAAATAGATGCAGGCTGGTTGGAGAAGGTAGAGGAGATTGACAATATTTTCCCAAATATCAACTATCGAACTTATCGATCTCTGTAGTGCCCTGAGCTGCTTAGACAAGAGCAATTCGACTACCATTCTCCAAGCAGTTCGTCTGACTCGCCTGGATAAAACTGCTGGTTGATTGCCTCTCGCCAGGAATAGGGAGACGGTTCTGGAGAGGTAGCTGAGGCTAGGTTAGTTTCGCCAACGGTTAGATCTTTTGTGTTGAGGTAGGCGTGGGTGATCGCCTCACCCAAGTAAGGCTTAAGACTAGGGCTATCTTCTCGCAGTCTAAGTAAAGCGTTGAGTTTTGGGCGATCGCCTGACGAGAGGTATCGAGCATTTCTTCGTATCCAGAATTAGCGTGAGCGAGTATGTCGCCTGTTTTTCGTTATTTTATCGCAGTCAACGATGCTAAATACCTGGCTACTACCGATTTTAGTTGTAACGACGCTCTATCAGGCGATCGCTTGCCAAAGAGAAAACCAACGTAAACCACCCGGCAAACTCATCAACATCGGGAATCGCAGTCTACACTTACTACATTTTCCTGCTAGAGATGCAGAGATAGCCGCTCAACCCACAGTTGTTATTGACCACAGCTTAGGGGGTGTAGAAGGGTATCTGCTTAGGTAGTCCTATTTAGGTAAGGATGGACATAACTCCTTTCATGTAAAGCTTTCAGAACTTAGGGTTAACCTTGCAGACCTGAAGTATCCTGGCTTTTTTCATGCATTTGCAGCTACAAAGCTAAGACATTAACGAAATAATCAGCACTCTAGGCTATCTCATGGGCAGATGCTTGTATTTTTCCACACGACAGTAAATCAATGAAATGTATGCTGAGATAGAGTTTCAGCCATCCTTACCTTTAGGGCACTACCCAAAAAGTTTCCTCGACGAGACCTAGCCCCCGTTCTACGTAGCTTTTGCCGACCCAAACACTGGCTCACTATGGCCAGAGAGATCGCTAACCTTGATCGCAGCGGTCAGCAGCTACGAGCCGCGAACGATTTCGGCAGCTTACCCATCATCAACATCAAAGCTCGCTGCTTTCTAAATTTAGGCTGGTTAAGCAAAATTTCACCCCTGAAAACGGCGGATTGCTTAAGGGACAACATGCACAAGAAATTAATGGAATTATCTACTCAATGCCAGCAGTTGCCTGCCGAAAGAAGCGGACATTTCGTCTGGATCGATCAGCCTGAATTGATTGTGGCAGCCGTTCGGTTGCTGCTTTGAAGATAGTCACTGTTTTTAGATAATAAAAAGAGGCAAACGCTTTGTCAGCATTTACCCCTTTCTATTATCTAACTCGACTTTAGGTCTTCTACCCGAATGATTAGAAGCTCATCTCAGCCGCTTGAACTCGCTCAACCTGCTTCTTCTTCAGAACTAGCAGAATCTGAGAAAGGCTAATCGCAGCCAAGAAAGCCATCAGACCTTTAACGCGATTAGGACTTTGCAGCACTAGCTCCTTCTCAACCTGACCGAAGCCACCGACGTTGGGGTTAGCCGTTAGGGGCTTACCCGCTTCAACCGCATCACCCGCATTTACTAGCAGCTCTGGGCCAACCGGAATCTCATCGCTAACGGTGGAGCCATCTTCTTTGTTGATAGTTACGGTGTAGCCACCTGCATCATTCTTATCAATAGCCGCAACCGTGCCAGTTGCCGACGCGTTGTAAACAGCATTGTTAGAAGCATTGCCCGCTGGATAGACCTGACCGCGACCTCGATTGCCGCCGACAAAGACTAAGCTTTTGCCGAAGTGAACGTTCTTATTCGTTGCAGGATCGGGAGAAAGCACAGGAATCACAATTTCCTGATACTGCTCGCCGGGGAGTGGGCCAACAATCGCCCAGTTAGGATGCTCTTCGCTGTACTCCTGGAAGTAAGTACCGCCCACTTCTTCGGCGATATCTGGCGGGATGCGGTCGGCAGGCGCAATGGTGAAGCCGTCGGGCAGCATGATGACTGCGCCAACGTTAAGGCCACCTTTGCTACCGTCGCCCAGCACTTGCTGATCTTCTAAGTCGTAAGGGATTTCTACAACGGCCTTGAAAACGGTATCTGGCAAAACAGACTGAGGCACTTCGAGAATGGTTTTCTTTTCGCCTAAATGACAGTTGGCACAAACGATTTTGCCCGTAGCTTCGCGAGGCGTTTCGTAGTTTTCTTGCGCCCAGAAAGGATAGGCCGCAGCGGACTGAGGCAGCGTCCAGCTACTAGAGCAGAGGAGTAGAAAGGCAGCTAGGACAACACCTGCGCTTTTGAGCAAACTTTGAAGCTTGTCTTGGAACTTATGGAGAAGCTCAGATTTGATAGGGTTTAGAGTTTTCATGCGCGCTAGCAAGTTAACGGTTCAGATTGACACGAATTAAGTTAAAGGTAAAAAGGTTTATTGCCCTTACCACCAAGGCTTGTCGCCCGTACGGAAGTCTGTTTCTGTCCAGGTGGTAAGCACGACGTTGTCGTCTTCGGTGACATCAGCATGAGCGAGCGCTAAGGACAAAGGCGCAGGCCCACGAACAACCTTTCCGGTGGCATCGTACTGAGAGCCATGGCAAGGACACATAAACTTGCCAGCGTTAGCATTCCAGGGAACCACGCAGCCCAGGTGCGTACAAATAGAGCTGATGCCGTAGCTTTCTAAACCGCCTTCTTCTTTGACAACCAAGTAGGTTGGATCGCCCTTTAGTCCCTGAACCAGTTCGCGATCGCCCGGTTGATGCTCTGCTAAAAATGCATCCGCCATAACCGCGTTGCCCAGCGCGTCTTTTGCGGTAACACCGCCGCCGCCGCCGCCACTGCTCGGCGGAATGAAGTATTTAATGATGGGATATGAAGCGCCTAAGACAGTTCCAGTGATGGTGCCAAAGGTCAGCAGATTCATAAATTGGCGACGGCCTAAATCGGGGACATCGGGGTTTCCAGAAGCTTGGGTCATAGGTCAGCTATCTAAACGCTACTATTGATATCTATTATTTAAAACTTCAAGACGCTGCTGCTAATAAAAAGCGTCGTGCAAATGCATGAACCTTTTCGTCACAGAAGTTTGTAGTTTCTTAGAATATTATTGCATCGTTCAGAACCCCCGCTGCCTTTTGCAGCGCTTTTAGTTGCCGCCTTTTTGATATTTTTAAGGCTGAGCTTTGAGGAGAGGTGGGGTGATCGCGAATCGAATAACTTAACGAAAACGCCGAGAAGACGCCCGCTAGCCACGCATGTAGGGACTTCCAGGAGCTGAGCATAAGACTCAGAAAAACTAGCGATCACCCAAAAGTCACCGGCCAACTCCTCTCAAAAGAGTTTTGAATTAGTCATCTATCAATGTAAACATATGTAAACGTGCTCATATACTGAGGCAAGCTAAGCAAAACTATGACTGGACAAGATTTGCACGAGCTAATCATTGAAAAGTGGGGATACTCCTACGACATTCAGCTTAGAAAGCTGCCCCGAAAAATTTTCTTTCAGGTGATGTGGCGGTACTTGGAGCAGGCGTCTTTTCCCATGAGCGAGGCTGACTACCTAGCCCATCTAGACGAAGTCGCAGCCTATCTGAATGCGTGGAATGCCGTTGAGCAAGTTCAGTCTTTTGTGGTACAAACTAACGAGCGTCCGCGACTGGGCAAAGCCGTCAGTATGCCGCTCGATTTGGGTTCAAGAGCCTCTGAATGGCTATTGGATGATAAATAAACGCAGATAAAGGCAACTATGCTAACGGTTTAAGCAGGCTCCGCAGCCAAGCAAATGCATCTGACTTTAAGAGTTTCTTCTGACGCTGGCTATTGATATTACGCTAACTATTGCTAAAATCTAAGACGATATTTTTTTTGAGCTGGGGAGCAACGCCAAAACTTGCAACGGGTAGCAAAGACTATTGATCTACTGCATTTTGAACTTATTTTTGTGAAAGCACTAGCCACATTAATAGCCATTAAAAATATAGCTAAGTCAACCTTAATACTCTCAGCTTAAGACCGGATTAAGTAGAGCAAGTCCGCGGACAGGCCATTCTTAATAAAGCAAACACTTTGCTCAAAATAATCTGATGATCGAAACTTCTGACTTTACACCCACTCACGCCCCTGTCCCCTTTCTCGATCAAAAGACCTCAATACTACAAATTCTTATTTTGCGCACAGCAATTAACTAGAGACGATCTATAGCCTCTGTCTAGTTGCTCTGCACCTTGACTTTATCTGTCAACGCCTTGGCCATTTTGGGTTAGGCTCTGCCACCTATCTCGATGGCTACTGCACAATAGCGACGACCTGGGATAGCTTCTTCGGAGAAAGACGTTACTAAGTGTTAAGGTTCTGTTGACCCACCCTACTTATGTTTTGAGGGCCTACTGTGATCCGCTCTGCAACGCTGCCGCTGAAGACGGTGCTTTCACGCATCGAAACGAATAACCGACTCAAGGTTTTTTCGGGTTCATCCAATCGGGCTTTATCCCGAGAAGTCGCTCGCTACTTAGGCACCGACTTAGGCCCGATGGTGCGCAAGCACTTTGCCGATGGCGAACTCTACGTTCAAATTCAAGAGTCTATTCGCGGCTGTGACGTTTACCTCATTCAGCCGACCTGTCATCCGGTAAACGACAACTTAATGGAACTGCTGATTATGATCGATGCCTGCCACCGGGCATCGGCTCGGCAAATTACGGCAGTCATGCCCTATTACGGCTATGCCAGAGCCGACCGAAAAACGGCTGGGCGAGAGTCGATTACGGCCAAACTGGTGGCCAACCTAATTACCCAAGCAGGCGCCGACCGCGTACTAGCCCTAGATTTGCACTCAGCGCAGATTCAGGGCTATTTTGATATTCCTTGCGACCATGTGTATGGCTCGCCCGTGCTAGTAGAGTATTTGGCCAACAAAAACATTGAAGACCTGGTGGTCGTGTCTCCCGATGTCGGGGGTGTGGCTCGCGCTCGCGCCTTTGCTAAAATGCTGGACGATGCGCCGCTAGCCATTATTGATAAGCGTCGGCAGGGGCATAACGTGGCGGAGGTGATGAACCTGATTGGCGATGTAGAAGGGATGACCGCCGTATTAGTCGATGACATGATCGATACGGCTGGAACGATTTGTGAGGGAGCTAGAGTTCTGAGGGAAAATGGGGCGCGCCATGTATATGCTTGCGCTACTCACGCTGTGTTTTCGCCGCCTGCGGTGGAACGACTCTCCAGCGGGCTATTCGAAGAGGTGATTGTGACTAACTCGATTCCGATTGCCCCCGATAGACACTTCGATCAGCTCACAATGCTGTCTGTGGCTAATATGCTGGGAGAGACGATCTGGCGAATTCATGAGGAGAGTTCGGTTAGCAGCATGTTTAGAGGGTAGGGGTTGAGTTCTGAGCGATCACTTTGCCACCTAGAACTAGCTCAGATGAGACGCCGAAATTAAAAAGGGACTGCGATCGCTCAGTGTGATCGCAGTCCCTTTTATTTTGATTAAGAACCGTCAAATTCTTATCGTCTGGAGCGACGCTTGCGCTGACGCTGTCTGGCTAGCGCTTTGCGCTTGTGCTTCTCAGGAGGCGTCTCAAAGTAGCGGTTTTTCTTGATGTCTTGAAAAATGCCTGCTCGCACAACCTTGCGCTTAAAACGCCTGAGGGCGGCTTCGAGATTTTCGTCTTGTCCGAGGACAACTTGAGCCATGTATGTTTCACCTCCTTAAATATTCAAATTTAGCTCGAAGGACTAGCTTACCCCAAGGTTTGCGCGGCTGGCAATGGGGAATTGAGAGTGATGAGTATTGTCTGAGTGCGTAGAGAAATCGTTAGTTCCAGCCGCCGCTAGATGGCTTGCTGCGCTGTTCGCGTGGCTTGGCTTTGTTTACTCGCAGTTCGCGGCCCATCCATTCCGCACCGTCTAACGCTTCAATGGCCGCGTCTTCTTTAGACTCTTCTTCCATTTCTACGAATGCGAAGCCGCGAGGACGCCCGGTTTCTCGGTCGGTGGGTAGGGTAACGCTCTTGACCTTACCGTATTCGGCGAAGACCTGCTCAAGATCTTCGTCCTTAGCCGTGTAAGACAAATTGCCTACGTAAATTGACATGGCCTGTTGGCTCTCCAAAAGATGAGATTTGATAGAAATGATGCTAAAAAACAGTCTGCTACAGTACTCACAGGCTTACTGTTACTGCCCTCTATTGTGGGCATCAGTGAGCTTGAAGACGTAACCAGGCGTTTCTAGAACAACGTCCAAGTTGTTATCGCTTAAACGATATCACAATAATTCGAGCTGAATGGCCGGTGTAAACGGCCAACGTATTGCAGGGAAGGCTCAATGAGTCAACAATTGAGCACATGAAAGTAGACCGTTCACTGTTTAGAACAAGCCTGTCAACAAGCTTAAAAAGTCAACAAACACAAGGAATATAGAGATTTATGCACTCGCAGGATGACGCAGCTATTTCGATGTTTTTTCGGAAAAATTCAAGGCGTTCTCGCGCCGAACGTGTTATCTAACGTCTCATTTAGGCAGGAAAAACACGGACTGAAGTTTTACCTTTCGCAAACAATATTCACGAGAAAGGAGAAATATGCCAAAGCAAAACCGACGATGAACATTACGCTATCGCCGGTTTTAAGCAGATTTTTATTTTGAGCAGGCTAAATGAGCGAGACAGCTATTGAGCGACTTAGCGGGTTTTTTGAGACCAAACGCGAGTTGGCAATCCCCAAACGTAGATGAACCCTTCGGCGGCTTTGTGATCAAACTTATCGTCGCTGCCGTAGGTTGAAAGTTCGTCGGTGTAGAGGGCGTTGTCAGATTTGCGTCCGGCAATAATGGCACTGCCTTTGAACAGCTTGATCCGAACCGTGCCAGAAACCCGCTCTTGGGTTTGAAAGATGAAGGCATCTAAAGCCGACTTCAGCGGACTGTACCAGAGGCCGTTGTAGATCATCTGGCCGTAGGACTGCTCGATATTGCGTTTGTACTGAGTGACATCACCGGTGAGCGTTAAGCTCTCTAGGTCCCGGTGGGCATGGATTAAAGCCAATAGCGCTGGGGCTTCGTAAATTTCACGAGATTTGATCCCCACCAGCCGGTTTTCAATCATGTCGATTCGGCCAATCCCGTGATTGCCAACTTTCTCGTTGAGCTGGGTAATGAGTTCAACGGGCGCAAGGCTGGTGCCGTTGAGACTCGTCGGAAGCCCTTTCTCGAAACCGATTTCGATGTACTCAGGTTCATCAGGGGTGTCGGAGATCGCCTTCGTCATCACATAAATCTCTTCAGGCGGCTCCATCCAAGGATCTTCTAAAGGCCCAGCCTCGATAGAACGGCCTAGCAAATTACGGTCGATGCTAAAGGGCGAAGACTTTTTCACGGGGAAAGTAAGACCAAACTTTTCGCCGTAGGCCATTGCTTCCTCGCGGCTCATGCCCCATTCACGCGCCGGGGCTAGCACTTTAAGATCTGGGTTGAGAGCGGCGATCGCCACATCAAAACGCACCTGGTCGTTACCTTTACCCGTACAGCCATGGGCCACGGCATCCGCTCCATATTTTTCGGCCGCATCGACCAATAGCTTCGCAATCAGCGGACGCGCCAAAGCGGTAGATAAAGGATAGCGATTCTCGTAGAGCGCGTTCGCCTGAATCGCGGGAAAGGCATAGTCCACAATAAACGGCTCGGTAACATCCGTGACTACGGACTCGGAAGCGCCCGAATCTAATGCCTTCTGCCGAATGGGATCGAGTTCGTCGCCCTGCCCTAAGTCGGCGGCGAGCGTAATGACTTCTTTAACACCGTACTCTTCTTTGAGATAGGGGATGCATACGCTCGTATCCACGCCACCCGAGTATGCCAAAACAACTTTATCTGCACGGCCCATAGCTGTCTTTGTCCGAATATGAAGTGATCAGCTTCATATTATTGCAGGCTGCGTGAGCTGGGAGAAGTCCACAGATAGCTGAAAGAAATCTCGCAATATGAGTTACCCAATAGACGGTTCACTTTGCGGGCCTTCTGAGGGCTTGTTACAATGATCTCTTTCCGTACCGGGCTGCTATGTTTTTCAGCGTTGTCATTCCGACCTACAACCGCAGGCCAATCTTAGAAAAATGCCTGCGGGCGATGGAGAATCAGGTTCTGCGAGCAGATAGTGTCGTAGCAGGCTACGAGATTGTATTAGTAGATGATGGGTCTACCGATGGCACGGTGGAATGGTTGCAAGCGAGTACCGATGAGTTTGCGCATGTGAAACTGTACGAACAAAATCATGAGGGGGCAGCGATCGCCCGTAACTTTGGCGTTCAAAAGGCCGAAGGCGACACCATTATCTTCATCGACAGCGATCTGGTCGTGCTAGACGGCTTCTTGCAGTATCACGCCGATGCCCTCAACAAAGCCTATGAGCAAGGCAACGAGCGCGTTTTTACCTATGGCCGAGTGGTCAATACCTGCAATTTTGACCATCCCACGTCCGAGCCGTTTAAGGTGACCGACTATTCGCGGGCGTTTTTTGCGACGGGGAATGTGGCGATCGCTAAAAAATGGCTCTTAGAAGCAGGACTGTTCGACGCTCAGTTTACGCAGTACGGCTGGGAAGATCTAGAGCTAGGGGTACGGTTGAAAA
The DNA here is from genome assembly GCA_003242035.1 of Nodosilinea foveolarum. Taxonomy (GTDB): domain Bacteria; phylum Cyanobacteriota; class Cyanobacteriia; order Phormidesmidales; family Phormidesmidaceae; genus Phormidesmis; species Phormidesmis foveolarum. Next base: position 23,010 of record QBMC01000034.1, read on the forward strand.
ACAACGGCCTCTCACTGATTAAATGCCCTGAGGCGGTGGGCTACCACTGGCATCCGGCCTTTTCGGTTGAGGAACTGCCAGAGCTGATAGACAAAGAGATTCAGCGAGCGCGAATGGGCGTAGTGTTTTATCAGAAGCATCCCACGCTGGACGTGCGGCTGATGATTCAGATGACCTGGCTGCACAGAGTGCTTTGGGGCGGCCTGTCTTTGGGCGGACTGCTGAACGAGAAAACGCTGGGGCCAACGCTGAAATGGCTGATTGATCGAGGCCATCCGCAGGCTTCGCAGGAGCTGAGTCGGATATTTTTGAATTGGTACAACGTGAACGCCGTTTACGCGGCCCATCAATCAACCAAACAACTGGAGGCAAAGTAGGATAAGTCCAGATAGTCAGGATAGAGAGCCAGTGTAGCGGATAGAAAAGGGGCGATCGCATGACCGATAATCGCAGAGTAGACGAGAACGGCAACCTTGGAGAGAGCGACGACAACGGCATTGAACTCTTTAGAATGCTGGTGAACGCAGGCGCAAAACCGGGCGATGATTTTTCGTATGATATGCAAACCGGAGCCGCTCAAATTAGCGATCGCGCCTTTGAAAAACTCAAGATCGCCTACCCCGATATCGACTGGGCCACCATTAGCGAACGGGTAGAAGTCTCGCCAGAGTTAGCGGCTGAACATATCAATAATTATCTGGGCGTTGACTTTGTTACCCGCATCCTAGACCGCATTACTCAGCGCCTAGACGAGCTGCCCGCAGAGCAAACCACTTGGTACTTACAGCAAATTTTAGAAGGCGTAGAGCAACGCACCTACGTACCCCTATACGTACTGTTGCAAAGACAACTTCCGCTAGCCAAGCAAATTCGACTCGAAACGCTGCTAAGAGGAGAGGCCGCGCCTTGCCACCTATGGATGCAAGACCTGATAGAGACGGCAGGCGGCGAAGCGAATGATGTTAGCTTTGTGGGCGAAGATGCCGAGCTAACGCAGACAGGACTCGCCCTGCTAACCGCTGTCTGGGCAGGAGAATATGAAGTGATCGAAGACTGAGGGCAAAAATGAAGAAACCTGAGCCTTCAAGCTTTAAGCAGAGAAGCTTTGACCGATGAAATTACGCCCTACTCAACTCGCCGACTTACCTTTCGTACTCGCCGCCGAAAGCCACGCCGACAACGCACCTTTCGTTACCCAATGCTCGCAGGCTTGGCATGAGCAGGCGATCACCTCAGCCGATGACGCCCATTTTGTCGTAGCGCTAGACCAACGTATGATTGGCTACGTTATTCTCGCAGGCATTATCAATCCGCATCTCTCACTAGCAATTCTCCGAATTGTCATCGTCGAAAAAGGTCAGGGCCACGGCAGACAAGTCCTGCGCCAAATCAAATCCTTTGCATTTGAGCAGTTGGGGCACCACCGTCTATGGCTAGACGTACTAGAGCGCAATCACCGAGCTAAAGGGCTTTACGAAAGCGAAGGCTTTGTAGCAGAAGGCGTTATCCGTGACGGTTTTAAGACGCCTACAGGCTATGAGTCGATGATTCTAATGTCTATGCTAGAAAGCGAATACCAGCCCTAAAGATTAGTTCTAATAAAGTAGACCTTCGGATAGCTAAGCCATCACTGGCACAGGCATTTTAGTTAGCACTTCTACCCCCGACTTTGTTACTGCCAGCGTGTGCTCAAACTGAGCAGAGAGCTGTCCATCCTGAGTAATCGCAGTCCACTGATCGTCTAGCAGATTTACTTCGTAGGTGCCTTCGTTCAACATTGGCTCAATGGTAAAAACCATGCCAGGGCGGATCTTTTTACCTTTACCCCGAACGCCGTAATGGGGAATCTGAGGCTCCGCATGGAATGTGCGATGAACGCCATGGCCCACAAAATCTCGCACGACCGAAAAGCCTTCGCCTTCAGCATATTCCTGAATAGCCGCACCAATATCGCCCACGCGCCCGCCAATTTTGACCGCTTCGATACCTACCCACAGCGCTCGTTCGGTCACCTCTACCAAGCGGCGAGTCTCTGGTTCCACCTCACCGACCAAAAAAGTTCGAGAGCTGTCTCCGTGATAGCCCTGATAAAAAGGTGTAACGTCGATATTAATAATGTCACCTTCCTGCAAAATTTCTTTCTTGCTCGGAATGCCGTGACACACCACCTCATTCACGCTGGTGCAGATAGATCTAGGAAAGTCCATCGCCCCTTCAGCGCCCGGATAGCCCAGAGGTGCACTAATCGCCCCATGCTGTTGAGTCCATTCTTCGGCCGCGTCGTTTAGCTCTAGCGTACTGATGCCTGGCTTCACCATTGGCGCGAGGTAATCTAGCAACTCGGAACTCAGCCGACAAGCTGGTCGCATGGCCTCTATTTCGCGACTAGAGAGTAGGGTAAGACCTTTGAAAGTGTCGGATTTAAACTTCACAGCGGCTGGGTTTGTGCAAGATGGGTTATCTTCTTACTCTAGCGCTCAGCTCGCCTTTTTTGGGGCAAAGTTGGGCTAGCAAGTATTTTTCACAGCAGACGGCTAGGGCAGGCGGCTTTTGACGATACGAGTTTGGCTAATTGGATTTGTGCTGCTATTTGTGAGCGTAGAGCTATTAGATTGGGTGTTGCAGATGGGAAGTTCGCAGCCGGTTGGATATTGGACGGTGCTGGGCGGACTCGGATTGGCAGCGGCCAGTAATGCTAAGCGTTTGCCAAAGCTGAGTGGATCTGAGACAAAGAGTGATTTGACGGACGCATCAGGAAAATCTGTATCGCAGCCAAAAGCCAGTCCGTTAGCGCCTGAGCAGTCAAACGCTAAAACCGTCAATAAAAGCTCAAAGCAAGCGGTAGATCGCTCGGACGATTCGATTTCTTTTCGAGTACGGTTGCCCTGGCGTTGATCTACTCTGACGCCATAAATTGCTTAACGCCTTTACGAATGAGCGATCGCGGTGCCAAACGAGTAGAAAAAGTCATCAGCTTATTAGCTAGACCGTGTACAGCCACAACCTGTCCTGATTGGAGCGCATCGTAGCCAAACTGAGCCACGTCATCAGCGGTCGGCAGCTTGTCCTCGGCAGATTTATTAAGCAGCGCCGCCTGACGCATATTAGCCGTATCAATAAAGTCCGACTGGGTAGGGCCAGGACAAAGCACCGTGACGTTGATGCCTTGGTCTGAGGTTTCGGCGGCGATCGCCTCGCTAAACGAAAGTACATAAGCCTTAGTCGCAAAGTAAACCGCCATCATCGGCCCCGGCTGAAAAGCCGCCGTAGATGAAACGTTGAGAACTTGACCCGAGCCGCGCTGAATCATCGCGGGCAAAAATAATCGGCTCAGGTGAGTGGTCGCCAGCATATTCAGTAAAATCATTCCTTCGAGCTTGCTCCAGTCGCCCTCGGCAAACTCACCGTAGTCGCCATAGCCCGCGTTATTTACCAGCACATCAACCGTGAGTCCATTCTGCTGCACCTGATCGAACAGAGCCTGCGGCGCAGAGCGCTCTGTCAGGTCGTGACTAAATACGGTGGCCTGAATGCCGTGAGCCTTCGACAGCTCAGCTTTTAGTGCCTGAAGCTTATCTTCACTGCGAGCCACCAAAATAACGTCGTGACCGTTTTTGGCAAATACTTTGGCAAGCGCTAAACCGATGCCGCTAGATGCCCCTGTAATTAACGCTGTTGCCATAGCTAGAGAAGGATAAAAAACAAAAGAGTAGCTTTATTATCGCTAGCTCCGAACGCCATGCACTCTTTCTTTTGAGTGAGTCGTTCGTTTAGAAGAGAACCGCTTCAGCGGCCCGCTAAACCGCTGTAAGGCCATGAAAACCGTACCTTACCGAATATCGGCATCCTCTACCAGTGGGTGAGGTTTGCTCCCCTGTCTGACGTTAATTCCAGTTGGCATGATAGATACATGTGATTTGGAGATACTCCATGATTGTTCGTCGTTATTGGCAACCTTTCCAAGAAATGAACACCGTTAAGCAACAGCTCGATCAGCTCTTTGAAGAGTTTTCGGGGATAGAAACCGCTAGTACTCCTTGGACGCCTGCGGCCACGCTGACTGAAACCGAAGCAGCGCTGACATTACAGCTACAGCTCCCTGGTGTGAACGCTGAGGAAATTGACATTCAAGCTAGTCGTGAAGTCGTGGCGATCGCCGGAAATCGTCAGGCACCCACCCTGGCAGAAGGTGAAACCCTACGCCGCAATGAGTTCCGCTATGGGTCTTTTCGCCGCGTCGTGTCTTTACCCGTCGCCATCGACCCTCAAGGGGTGAGCGCTGATTACCAGGCGGGCATTTTAGTCGTGACTTTGCCCAAGGCTGAAGATGAGCGCAATAAAGTAGTGAAGGTGAACGTAGCTGGCGTACAGCCTGCGATCGCCCAAACTGCTGAAGCAACTTCTTCTGACGAAGGCACCGCTAACGCCTAGTCTGTTCATCTGCGGTTCTCACTGAAGAGATCTTCATAGACAGAGATCTTGAAACAACGATTTTAGGTACACATTTAGCGGGCGACCCCTTACGGTCGTCCGTTTTTTTGTGGATTAGGGCGATCGCTATATTCTTTAGGCCACGCCTGTAGAATCCCCTATGCTATTAGCAGTTGTAGAGAATAAAGAACGTTACCCATGGCAAGCAGCAATATCCCTGCCATACCGAAGACCCCAGACATCCCTCAGATTGGCTTGTTGACCATGTTTCGTCTGGGCGTGTTTAACATGGGCCTTGGCATCATGTCTTTGCTGACGCTGGGCGTGCTGAATCGGATTATGATTGCTGAGCTGAAGGTGCCTGCACTGGTGGCGGCGGGTGCGATCGCCGTGCATCAATTTATGGCTCCTGCTCGCGTTTGGTTCGGCCAAATGTCTGATGCCAAACCGCTGCTAGGGCATCATCGCAGCGGCTATATTTGGCTAGGCATTTTGGGCATGTGGGCCTCCGCCTTTGTCGCCGTACAAATTATCTGGCGCATCGGCGAGTCGATTGAGCAGTCGGGGTGGGGCGTCAGCGTCTATCCCTGGGTGGGGTTACTCGCCGCCGTCTTTGCTTGCTATGGACTGGCGCTATCGGCCGCGTCTACCCCTTTTACAGCGCTGCTAGTTGACGTTTCAGACGATAAAACTCAGCCGCAGATCGTGGGCATCGGTTGGGGGATGCTGATGGTGGGAATTTTAGCAGGCGTGGGCTTGCTAGTAGCTACCACGGGTTCGATAGAAGGCGCAACGTCTGTCGCGGAGTTACGTGGGCCAATTAATCGGTTGTTTATTGTAGCGCCAGCTTTGGTGTGTGCGATCGCAGTCGGCAGCACATACGGCATCGAAAACCGCTATTCCTTACTAAAGCAGCGCTCAGCGGCCAGTGGCAGAGAAGATAGCCTAACGCTTAAAGAAGCGATCAAAATTCTAGGCGCTAGCCGTCAGACCGGCCTGTTTTTCTGCTTTCTACTCGTCTTAAGCCTGAGCATCTTCACCCAGGACGCCATTTTAGAACCCTACGGCAGTCAGCTATTCGGCATGTCGATTTCGGCCAGCGCCCAGCTCAACGGTTTCTTTGCCATCGGAACACTGTTAGGCATTATCTGCACAGCTTTTGTGTTGGTGCCGCTACTGGGCAAAAAGCGCACTATCAAAGTTGGCTGCGTAGCTGCCTCAGCCTGCCTACTCCTGCTAGCGGCGGTCGGCCTTACCGCCAATCCGCTACTGCTCAGCGCCGCCGTTGGCCTATTTGGTCTAGCCGCCGGACTGCTCACCACCGGCTCTATTTTGCTAATGATTGACTTGACTGCTGCCGAAACCGCCGGAACCTTTATCGGGGCCTGGGGGTTAGCGCAGGCAATGGCCCGAGGCGGCGCTACGCTACTAGGCGGCATATTACTTTCGCTAGGCAAAAATCTAACTGGTGCCGCCGCGATGACAACGCCTACGCCTGATAAACTTCTGCCTGCCTATGCGCTAGTTTTTGTGGTAGAAGCCGTTGGGATGTTAATTGCGATCGCCTTCGTCAGCAAAGTAGACATCCAAGAATTCAAGCTCGACGCCAAACGAGCCATCACCGCCGCCTTAGAAAGCGACCTAGACTAAATCATGGACTAAACCCAGCGCCAGCTCCCAAACTCATCATTCATCACTCAGCATTCAATGACCCCTCCCGACTTTTGGGCCAAGGTAACCGACTTCACCCAAACCACCACCCACGAAATTGGCGATCGCCTACTCGGTGCATTCGGCTCAGCCACCGCCGAACAAAAAGCAGACGGCAGCTTAGTCACGGAATACGACAAATGGTCTGATCAGGAATTGCGCGATCGCATCCATCAAATCTTTCCAGACCACGGCGTCCTCAGCGAAGAAGCCGAACACATCCTCCCCGACACCGACTGGTGCTGGGTCATCGACCCCATCGACGGGACTACCAACTTCACGCGCGGCATTCCGCTGTGGGGCATTTCGCTGGGTTTACTCTACAAAGGCACCCCGGTTTTTGGCCATGTTTACATTCCCTCCATCGGCGAACACTTTCACGGTTTCTGGCCGGGTGAGTCGGGTCTAAACGTGCCAAAAGGTGCTTTTGTCAACGGCAAAGCCATTCATCCCGCGCCGGATGGGCCTTCTGGCTCGCACTTCTTTAGCCTGTGCGCTCGCAGCATCAAGGTCTTACAAAAGCCCTTCCCCTGCAAAATTCGGATGCTAGGCGTCGCCACTTATAACCTGCTGACGGTCGCCTCAGGCGTGAGCTTGGGCGCAGTAGAAGCCACCCCGAAGATTTGGGATATCGCAGCCGTGTGGGTAATTACGCAAGCAGCCGGTGCAAGCTGGGTTAATCTCAATGGTAAAGAAGCTTTTCCTCTCACTATCGGCAAAGACTACAGCACTTTTCCCTTTCCCACGCTAGTCACGCGGCCAGACTTGGTAGAAAAGTTTGAGCCGTTAGTAAAGGTAATTTTTTGACATGCTCCCCGGACTGAAGGCGCGGGGATTCTCCGGCTTAGAGGTCGAAACATAGTTGTTCCTCTCCGTACGGTTGGCTAGA
>QBMC01000035.1 GCA_003242035.1 Nodosilinea foveolarum
CAACGTCGATATTCGACTCAGCAGACCTTGCACCAACTCGACAACCGCATCTTCTCCCTGGCGGTAGACTTGGCGGATCTCGGCTTCGCTAATATTCAGCTTCGGCTCTCGCTTACTCATCAAAGATAGATGGGGGGACGCTTTGTTGCTTTAAGCTTAGGAGCAGAAAGTGCTCATTCTATTATTTTCAACACAAAGATTTAAGCCTGAGTAGTTACGTTCTACATTTTGAATGTGCCGATCTTGCGATCGCTCTCTTGGGCCATCAGCATGAGCAGCATTTTCTCTTTGTTCTTCAATAGCTGTAAAGCGGCGGTGGGATAGGTTCATGAATAGATACAGTTGATAGCAGTATCTTTCGTCAGCCGCTATCATCAGAACCGTTTGGCGAATACTGGCCGTTTAAGATGGCCCTATAATATATGGCTTCTACATATTCTTTCGATGTCGTGAGCGATTTTGACCGCCAAGAGCTAGTAAATGCACTCGACCAGGCTCGCCGGGAGGTTAAGAGTCGCTACGACCTAAAAGACACGAAGACAGAAATAGATCTAAAAGAAGACAGCATTAATATCGAAACGGATAGCGATATGACGCTGCGAGCAGTGCATGTGCTGATGCAGACTAAGGCGGCTAAACGCAATCTGTCGATGAAGATTTTTGACTTTGGTGAGATTGATGCGGCCAGCGGTAGCCGGATACGTCAGGAAATAAAGCTGAAGAAGGGCATTGACAAGGAAGATGCTAAAAAGATTTCTAAGCTGATCAAAGACAATTTGAAGAAGGTGCAGTCGTCGATTCAGGGCGACTCGGTGCGGATTTCGGCGAAGGATAAAGACGATTTGCAAGAGGCGATCGCCCTCATCAAAGGCGAAGACTGGCCAATGGCGTTACAGTTTGACAACTATCGCTAAAGCAGCAGTCTTCGCCTGTGCATCGGAACAAGATTAGAACGGGTACAGAAAGGGCGCGATCGCCACTGTCATTACGCCATACAAAATGTTCAGCGGAATGCCAATTCGCATAAAGTCCGAGAACTTGTAGCCACCCGGCCCGCAGACCATTAGATTCGTTTGGTAGCCGATGGGCGTGGCAAAGCTAGCGGCGGCCGCAACCATAATTGCAATGACAAAAGGCAGCGAGCTGACGCCTAGTTGATTGGCCAGTGAGAGCGCAATCGGGAATACCAGCGCCGCTGCTGCGTTGTTGGTGATAATTTCGGTGAGCACAGTCGTGACGGCGTAGATAGCAGCCAGTACCCACAGCGGATTGTTGCCTGCTAGGGCGATGACTTTATTGGCGATCTCCTCTGCCGCGCCGGTAGAATCTAACGCCTGACCCAAAGCTAACGCTGCCGCAATCACCATCAGTACAGGCCAGTCAATGCTGCGTAGCGCTTGGTTAGGAGAGCAGCAGCCAAAGGCAATCATCCCGACAGCGGCTAGGACGGCGGCTTGTAGCATCGTCAGCCAGCCGAATGCGGCAGCAACCACCATGATAAGAGTGAGGATGAAGGCAATGCGCGATCGCTCGTGACGAATCGGCTCTGAGTTTGGAATGCTGCTAACTAGATAAAAATCGCGCGAGATTCGTCGTTTACCAATAAAGTCAGCGGCGGCTTCGAGCAGCAGCGTATCGCCCGGTTGAATGCGAATGTCGCCAATTTTTCCAGTGAGGCGATCGCCATTTCGAGCGGCGGCCACCACCACCGCATTGTACCGAGTCCGAAATTGACTTTCTCTAATAGTTTGTCCCACAATTGGACAAGTATTCGAGACAACCGCTTCAATCAGGCTGCGCTCTTTACGCGCACCCTCTAGCTTAAAAACTTCATCGGTAGCAGGCTGCAATCCTTTAATCCGCTGCAAGTCCAAAATAGAATCGACCACCCCGACAAACCGCAAATGATCGTTGCCTTGCAGTCGAGTCTGAGGGCCAACGGCTGAAATCGTTTGCGCATCTCGATCAATCGCGGCCAAATATAGATTTGGCAAATGTCGCAGTCCCGCTTGCTCTACGGTTTTGCCGACTAGCGGACTCTCTGGCATAACGGCCATGTCTACGGTGTACTGACGCAGTTCGTCTGTGCCACTAATGGCGGCTTGTCGATTGGGCAACAGCCATTTTTGAGTAAAGAACAAGAACAGAAATCCGGCGATACCACAGGGTAAACCCACGCCTGCAATGTCGAAGAATTTTAGGCCGCTACCTTCGGCATCCACCAGCAAGCCGTTGACAACCAGGTTTGTGCTGGTGCCAATGAGAGAGAACAGCCCGCCAAAAATCGCGGCGTAGCTGAGTGGAATCATCAGCTTGGAAGGGCTGAAGCGCAGCTTACGGCACCAGTCGTTGACGACGGGAATAAACATGGCGACGACGGGCGTGTTGTTGAGAAAGGCGCTAGCTCCCATTACTGGCAACATCAGGCGGACTAAGGCTCTGCTAGGCGTTTTGGGCATTCCAAGAACTTGCTGAGAAACCCACTGCAACGCGCCCGTTTGCTGGAGTCCGGCGACGACAATGTAGAGGACGCCGACGGTAATCATGCCGGAGTTGCTGAAGCCTGAAAGGGCTGCTTTTTCGTCTAGTACGCCGCTGAGAAAAAGGATGGCCGCAGCGCCTAAAAAGACGATATCGGCGGGGAGCGTGGTGAAGGCGTTGCCAAGAAAGGCGGCGATGGTGACGGCGATCGCTAGCCACGCTTGCCAGGATAATGCACTGGCGATCGCGCTTTCTTGAGGCTGAAGGGCGATCGCGATACCGATTGCTAACGCCAAGCCTAATAGCGATCCAAATATCAGATTCTGCTGCCTGGTGGAGCGCCCAAAAAACCAAGACCTTACAGACATATCGCTATTTCAAAATCTAAGTGAGCAATTGAAGCTTTTCAGAATTCTACAGCAAATAACTGGAAATGAATCGCAAATGTTTTCAATTTCATTCTTGAATTATTTTGAGCTAGCCTGACCTCATGACAGAATAGGCAAGTAGGCTTCGTAGCAGAGCAAGGATGAGTGAACAGGTTCTAGAAGCGGCTGAGTCGAGCTGGACGGCAGCGCTGACTGAGAACAATTTTCTATTCAGAGGAATGGCGGCTTCTGAGCTAGGCAACTATTTGTCGGATACAGACTGCCCGTTAGAGAAGCTGTACGCCAGCCGACCGATTTATACGGCCTATCTGCCGGATGAGCCGACGGACTATTTGTATGCGCTGGTGAAAGGTGGGCCGGTGATGGTTCGCAGTGCGCCTTTGGATCGGGCGATCGCGCTCACCTATCCGGGTAGCTGCTTTGGCATTCTCGACCTTGACCTGGAGGAAATGCGGATAGCGCGGGGGTTTCCAAGTTTGGTAGAGGCTTATAAAACGACGGATGCGGTGAAGATTCCTCGGGCGGCGGTGCAGGCGATCTATCGAGATAGTTCGGAGTTTCGCGATCGCTACAGCCTACTACTAGAGCTAAAAGAGAAGTTTCAGTATCATTTGCTCAATTGCAGTACATATCCGCCTCAAGCGGTGGCGGCACTGCTGCGGGCGCTGATTTATCAGGAGCGATCGCTAGGTAACCAGCCTCAGCCAACCAACAGCAAAACCGGCAGTGACATTTTCTGCTTCGATCTACCCGTTGATATCATTGCCAGAGCCTGCCAGCTCAACCATCGCACGGTAGAGCAGGTGCTAAAAGGAATGGTAAAAGCAAACTTACTCAAGGCAAACACTAAGTCTGAAGCAGCCAGCGATTTAGTCAGAGTCTGCGATGCGGAAGGACTCAAAGCAGTTTATGGCGCGACGAGAGACAAAGTTTCATGGTGGCCTTTGCGCTGATGTCAACCTGCGACTACGGCGCTAAAGGACTAAAGCGCTAAAGATAGCCATCTCGCCTGCGGTTTGTAGCCCATTTGTTCGTAAAGATTGAGCGCCGCTGCGTTATCCTCAAACACTTGCAGCCCGATTTGCGCGTAGCCCTGCTGCTTCGCCCACTGCTGTGCATAAGTCATCAGCGCCTTGCCCAGCCCCTGTCTGCGATGCTCTGCCGCGACATAAAGCAAAAAAACATAGGCTTGCCTGACTCCGCTGCGCTGATCGGTACCTTCGCCTAACCACAGACAGCCTATGGGTTCTCGCCGCGTGGTTCCTGGCAGTCCGACAGGCAAAGCGGCCCGCTCGTCTATCAACCACCAAAGCTGCGATTCGCTAGAGAAGTGCCGCTGCACGGTATTTGCAAGGTGAGCCGTCTCGCTTCCTCCCATCTCCTGATAGGCTCTGTGCATAAACTTAACAAGGCGCGCCCTGTCTAACACAGAACCCGCCTCTAGTTGGTAGTTTTCGATTGAGAAAGTTGAGAAAGGGGCCATCACTGGAAGAAAGTAGGCGCGTAGACAGTGGCTAACTCGTGAGCGGGCAGCGCTGAGATGGGTTCTTCGATGGGCGCAGGGGCCATCATATCGCTGGGGAGAAAGATGCGGACGCTAACGGCCAAGAGAGCGACGGCAAAAATCAGAAATATGAACAGGGGCGCGATGTATTGACGGAAGAAGCCCATGGATTTAGCGGGTTGAAGGATAACTGTCTTTATTCTATAGCGTCATTCGAGTTCAGGCATAATGCTATATAACGGTTCATTCCCTATGCTCGCACCATGCCTTCTTCAAAACAGACCGACCAGCAGATTCTTCGCCAAGCTTACGACCAGCTAAGTGAAATTCAAAAATCAGTGGTGCAGGTGTTTGCGGTGTTGTGCGAGCCAACCAGTCGCGAGCAGGCCCGACGCTGTTGGATTGAGGCGATGCTTCAACAACCAGAGCGCGATCGCCCTGAACTTCTCAACAGCAAACAGTTTGGCGATATCGTTACCCAGCTCATCAAACAAAGGGGATTGACCCAACAGCGGGGTGAAGGCCCTACCTGTGCTAACGAACTGAGAGAGATTGCCATCAGAGAGGCCGTTTTAACCGACCGGTTTGAGCCGATTGCACAGGCAGTAGAAGCGCAGTTTCCGGTGTCGCTGTTTTATCGCAGCGATCGCCGTAACTTTCGTCATCCGTCCGAGTTTGTGCGATCGCTGCGCATTGCCATCTACCGGCAAGACGCGCTAGAAATAGACCGCCTGTTTGAAGAAGTAGGTAACGTCCACTGGAAACTCAACTTCGACTTTCTCGACGTTTTGCGCCATATTTTGAACCATCCCTTCGACGCAGACTGGATGCGCGGGCTGTCTGCCGACTTTCTGTACATGGGTCTGAACGCTATTTTAGAGGATTCGGTGGTTCAATGTGTCCCGGCGGACGAAGCGTTTGAGCTGCTAGAGGAAACCTGCGAAGAAAAAGAGATCAGCCCCGATTTTGCGCTGCTTTATGCTGAACAACTCTGGCTGCGGGGCTATGTGGACGAAGCCCGCGAGGTGCTAATGACCGTTGATGCGAGCGAGTTAGCAGAAGATAAGGAACTGTATTGGGCCTTGATGGGGGCGATCGCTTTTCTCACGGGCGAAACTCAAGCAGCGATCGCCCACTACCGACTCGGCCTCAAAGCAGCGGGCAACCTCACCACCGAACAGGCAGACTGGTTCAACCATGCCGCCGCCATGTTCTTTTTCTTTGCCCTACTCGAAGACAGCAGTTTAGCCGCGCTCCAAGAAGCTGAAAAATATATTGTGCTGATCAAAGGGCTGCCTTTCCACTGGATTCAAAGCGGGATGCTAGCACTGCACACCGTCTTGCAAATGCAGCAGGGCAAAATGAGCGCAGTGATCAACGCCACGCAGCGGTTTCAAATCCCAGCGCTAAGCACCATTGGACTCCCAGCGCTGATCGAAATGTACAGCCTGCATTGGCTCGGGGTAGAAGGGCTAGCCGATTGGCTACCGGAAGAATTGGCCGAGCGGTGTCAGGCGGCGCTACAGGCAGGCTACGGCTGGATTGCGTTAGAAATTGCCGAACTCCTGGTGAGCTATCAGCCGGAGAGCGTTTATGTGGAAATCGTAGAAGGTCTGCGAGAACAGACAGACAGCCTGCCGCTGATTGACGTAGTTGAGCGCAAAGCGGCCTGGGAACTGTCGCTGAGTGCGCTGACGAATCTGAGCGAGCCAAGCGCCATGACCGCCGCGCCAGCCGCCGAGTATCGCCTGATCTGGCGGCTGCGGTTTCGGGGGATTCACAACTGGTCGCTCTTGCCTTTAGAACAGAAAATTAGCGTCAAGGGGGGCTGGACGAAGGGGCGGGCGATCGCGCTCAAACGCCTCTATGCCAACAGCGACATTCCCAACTATGCCACGCCTCAAGATCGCACAATCTGCGACACCATAGAGGCCGAATACGAGCAAAGCAGCCGTTACTACGGCCCATCCAATCTGCTTTATTCTTTCACCGATAGCAGCCTGCTCGCCCTGATTGGGCATCCCCTATTGTTTTGGGAAGATTCGCCCAACGTGCGAGTAGATGTAGTAGAAGGCGCACCAGAACTGTTGGTAAAGCGGCTAGATGGAGACCGGCTTAGCATAGAACTCTCGCCGAAAGTAACGGGCGCAGATTTATGGGTCGAACAGGAAACGCCGACGCGTCTAAAGGTGATTTCGGTAACGGCAGATCACCGACGGATTGCAGAGGTGTTGGGGCCAAAGAATCGGCTGGAGGTGCCGGTGCAGGCGGAGGAGCGAGTTTTGCAGGCGATCGCTTCCGTAGCCAGCTTAGTCACCGTACAGTCCGACATTGGCGGCGGCGGCGTAGAAGCCGAAGAAGTGCCTGCCGATGCCACCACCCGAGTCCATTTGCTGCCCGCAGGCTCCGGACTTAAAGTATCGCTGCTCACCCATCCTTTCCCCGAAGGCGGCTCCTATTACCCGCCCGGAGAAGGCGGCGAAACGGTAATTGCAGAAGTCGACGGCCAGCGCCTGCAAACTCGACGAGATTTAAAACTAGAACAACAAAATGCGCGGGCCGTCAGCGAGGCTTGCTCGGTGCTGCAACAGCACGAACCCGAAGCGGGAGAATGGCTAATTGAGGAACCTTCTGATTGTTTAGAGCTGTTGCTTCAGCTAAAGTCTCTTGAAGACACCATCGAGATGGAATGGCCCGAAGGAGAGAAGTTCAAAGTCTCGCGTCAGCTTGGCATTAACGACTTTAAGTTCGATATTCGCAAGCAACAAGATTGGTTTGCCGCCAGTGGCGAAGTGCAAATTAGCGAAGATCAGGTGATGGACTTGCGGCAGCTCATGGCTTTGCTCGCCGCCGCACCAGGACAGTTTGTGCCCTTAGCAGACGGCGAGTTTCTAGCCCTTACCGACGAGTTTCGCCAGCGCCTGCAAACTATTAGCCGACTCTCGCACCCTCACGGCGAAGATCTGCGCATTCATGGCCTAGCGGCCCTAGCCCTGGATGAGATGATTGATGATATAGAACAGCTCGAAGTAGACAACGCCTGGAAAGCGCATATTAACCACATTAAAGCCGCTCGTGAGATTGAGCCGGAAGTGCCGAAGACGTTGCAGGCGACGCTGCGAGACTATCAGACTGAAGGCTATACCTGGTTGGCCAGACTCGCCAACTGGGGCGTGGGGGCTTGTTTAGCGGACGATATGGGTTTGGGTAAAACCTTGCAAGGACTCGCCGTTGTTCTTGATCGCAGCCATGAAGGGCCAACGCTAGTGATTGCGCCCACTTCTGTTTGTTTGAATTGGGCGAGTGAGGCTGAGCGGTTTGCACCTAGCTTGCAGGTCAAGGATTTGGGGGTGGGCGATCGCCAAACGCTCATCAACAATCTAAAACCCAACGACCTGCTGGTATGCAGCTACGGCCTCATTCAACAAGAAGACGTAGCGGCAATGTTGGCAACCGTCACTTGGCGAACCATTGTGCTCGATGAAGCTCAGGCGATTAAGAACCATGCGACTAAGCGATCGCAAGCAGTCATGGCCCTTCAGGGCGGCTTCAAAGTAATCATGACCGGCACCCCCATCGAGAATCATTTGGGCGAACTGTGGAACCTGTTCCGCTTCATCAATCCTGGACTACTCGGATCGCTAGACAGCTTCAACCTGCGCTTTGCCAACCCCATCGAACGAGACAAAAACAACGAGGCAAGCGACACGCTGAGGCGATTAATTCGGCCCTTTATTTTGCGCCGCACCAAAGATCAGGTACTAAAAGAGCTGCCATCGCGCACAGAAATTACGCTGCCCGTAGAGCTAAGCCAAGAGGAAATGGCCTTTTACGAAGCGCTTAGACGCGAAGCCCTTGAAAAGCTTAACGACAGCGAGGCTCAGGCAGGCCAGAAGCATTTGCAGGTACTCGCCGAGATTATGAAACTGCGGCGAGCCTGTTGCAATCCGTCGCTGGTGCGCCCCGAGCTGGCAATTCCGAGTACAAAACTAGAACAGTTTAGCGAGCTGATTAAAGAGTTATTGGACAATGGGCACAAAGCGCTGGTGTTCAGTCAGTTTGTCGATCATCTCAAGATACTGCGCAACCATCTCGACAAACAGCAGATTGCCTATCAGTACCTGGACGGCAGTACGCCCGCAAAGAAGCGAAAACAGGGCGTCGATGCCTTTCAAAACGGAGAGGGCGATGTCTTTTTGATTAGCCTGAAGGCAGGCGGAACTGGATTGAACCTGACGGCGGCAGACTACGTGCTGCACATGGATCCTTGGTGGAACCCGGCGGTAGAAGATCAGGCGAGCGATCGCGCCCATCGCATCGGCCAACAGCGCCCTGTCACCATCTACCGGCTAGTGGCCAAAGGCACCATCGAAGACAAAATCGTCGCCCTGCACAAAATTAAGCGAGACCTGGCCGACAGCCTGCTTACCGGCTCGGATGCTAGCGGCAAAGTCTCTACAGAAGATCTGCTGTCGCTGATGCAGCAGTAGGCAGACCGAGAGACCCTATCTCAACTGGTGATTTTGCCTGTACGGGGTGAAGCGATTAGTCTTTTACGCAGGCTGCTGTAAGTTAGGCGATACGGATAACCGCGAATTAGGGTTCGTTTGTTTAGGCGGTTGGGTTGTTAGTGGCGATCGCGCCATCATTACTCACTAACGCCGTGCTATTACTCGCCAACGCTCCATCGTTACTCACCAACATCGCGCCATTCATAAGAGACGCTTCGACGTTGCCCGATAATACGAAAGCGTTTCTTATGAATGAAGGGGCGTTACTCACCAACGCTTAGGCGTTTGTTAGGAATGGGAGCGCGTTACTGCTTTCATAAAGTAACCCCGTCGTTCGTGACAGAGGGAAGGGGATTTTGGGGAGAGGTGGTGCGATCGCTGATTTGCCAAGCAAGGTAGCGTTTGTCTACGGAATCACTTCAAAAGCATCCCTATCATTGATGCGATAAACATAAAAATCGCTATCTAGCGTAAAAACCCGCTTCAACCCCAAGTGCTCAGCAGCCGCCACCAACGATGCGTCAGCCAAGTCCATAGGAGTATCTTGATACTTTTCCATCAGTACTCTCATTCGCCGATGCTCGTTAGAATCTGCACGATGTATGAACAGCGCACCCGATTCGGAGAGCCGCCATAGCATTCGCTGTCCGGGCCACCCCCGCACCCGTCCAAGAAGATACATAGCTTCAGTAAAGCAAGGCACTGTAGTCAGCATTGGCCCTGCTAGTTTAGCTACAACGCTTACACATTCCTGATGTTTACCCTGACCGCTATCTATTAGGGCAACTAAAGGGCTAGTATCAACCAAATTCACGGTATGTAGATTCCTTGTCTAGCCATATCAGCGATTAAGGCTTCACCAAAGGCATCGTCTTTTTTGACCGGGCGGACACTGGACACGCACGATTTGCTATCGGCTGTCTCATCAAAAAGCCCAGCCTCAGCAAGCAACTCCGACAAAGGGCGAGACTGATTATCTGCGGCGGTTGGGTTCAATATCCCATCTGAGTCAATCGAACCGCCATCCTTGTATTTCTCTTCACTATCTATTGACCCGATCAAATCTTCGGGAAACTCATACGAAGGTTGAGCCTCTTCTGTAGCTATAGTTTCGGCTGGGGTAGAAAGCTGTGAGGCGATCCAGCTAGCAGGCGTCAACCCCTTGGCTTCAGCGGCGGCTAGCAAACTGCGATAGAGGCTTTCTGGAAGACGGATGATATGTTCTGACATGAGCAATACGTATGAACTCAATGTGTTGTCACTAGGCTAGCAGATGGCTCAACTATTCAGGGACTTGCGAAGCGTCCGTGCTGTCCATCACCGCAAAGTGGTCGAGCAGTTCGCGGTGGATGAAGCGGAAGCTGCCGCCGATTTGTTGGGTGAGGCGGCGTTCGGTGGTGTATTTGAGGAACTTAGCGTAGTTGTGGGGGATGTGGCCCTAGTGGTGGAGAAAGTAACGATGGGTTATC
The DNA here is from genome assembly GCA_003242035.1 of Nodosilinea foveolarum. GTDB lineage: Bacteria > Cyanobacteriota > Cyanobacteriia > Phormidesmidales > Phormidesmidaceae > Phormidesmis > Phormidesmis foveolarum. The sequence goes on from QBMC01000035.1 coordinate 10,355, forward strand.
TAGCTTTGTAGCCAAACAGCTTTTATCAAACGGTAAGAGACTTAATGTTGTTTCTGATAGCGTTGGATGCAAAGCCGTGCGAAACCATAAGTCAATATGGGCGCGATCGCTCCTCCCTATCGCCCGCAAAATAAACCGTAGTCTTTGCGCTGCCTCAGGCGTGTCCACACTGTTGAAGTAGTTAATCCAAACGCTAGAGTCCACAAAAATCACTTAGCGCCTCTTATTTCATCCATCACTCATCACTAGCAAAATTGCCCCGAAGGTTGTATATTCAACCGCACAGCCGCCCCGCTGTAGCCCCGATGACACATCCCCGGACTGCCAATGGTTTCCTTAAGCGATCAAATCAGAAAGCAAGCTGGAGAGATCGCCGAGCAAATGTCGCAAGAGTGCGTCGCTCGTCGGCTGCGACAGGTCAATCGCACCATCACCCGCCTGTACGACGAAGCCCTTCGCCCCCATGGTCTCACCGTTAACCAGCTCAACATTCTGGCTGTCATCATCAGTGAAAAACAGATTCAGCCGGGGCAGCTCGGGCGATCGCTCGGCATGGAAAAATCCACCGTCAGCCGTACCATAGACCGTATGGAGAACAAAGGCTGGCTAAAAATCGCCCCAGGTAAAGACAGCCGCACCCAGGTTCTCTCAGTTACTCAAAAGGGTCGTCAGCTTCTGCTAACCGTCACGCCTATTTGGGACAATCTGCAAGCAGGTATTCTCAATCAATCAGAGGGCGACAATCTGTTGCAAATGCTAACCGTTGGCCATAAGCCACAGTCAAACGCTGAATTTGCAATGGTTGGAGCATCAGAAGACTACGAAAGCGAACAGGTTTCTGCGGACGATTTTTATATCTAATACCAGTCCTCTGAACCGCCAACCTTACCGACTTCTCTGCAAGCTGCAAAAAGCTCAGCTCATTAATTCTAGGCGTTTTGCTGCTGCGCGTTTAGGCCAAAGGGAACGGTGGTGCCAAAGGCTAGGGCTGGATTTTTGCCCACGTAGTAGTAGGCAGCGCTGTGACCATACTCATAGGCAAATCGCCGCTCACCGCACCGCCGCTCTGTAAACTCCCCATTCGGTAACAGAGAGTAACTACTGATGGGTCATATTCGATTGAAGGTGCTAAGATTTGATCGCATTGCAAAAGCAACTGCAAAATCCAGGACATGTAGCTCAGTTGGATAGAGCATCAGATTCCGGTTCTGAGGGTCGGGGGTTCGAATCCCTTCATGTTCGTTATCTACTATCAACGCACCGGTTTATGGATTGAGTCCGTCATTGGTAAAGTTGTCAATGTCGAATTTTGACTCCGACTGTCGCCGTTGTTGGATCGTTGGCCCCTTGCTCACGCCCTGCATAATGCGAGAGAGTTCATTCTTCTCATTGCTAACTACTCGCCGGGGAGCGCCGCTAGTAATCCCTTCCAGATCGCGGAAAGAATCTTGAATTTGCGGGCCGTCCGAGGTGATTACGTACTCTCGAATTGACTTGTCGTGCCAGGAACCTCGCATCTTGAACACATTGATCGCCCGCGACATCTCGCCGCGAATTTCAACATATTGCAGCATTAAAATCGTGTCCGTGATCGCCGAAATATGAGAGTCCGTAATCGAATTCGACCCCATAAATTGCTCAGTCGTATTGGTAAAGAAGCCGGTAATCTCCTCCTGCTTCGCGTAGCCCGTTACGCCAATCACAAACTGTCGAAACGAGTTGCTGCTCACGCCGCGCTCTAGCGCCGACAGCGAATCAACCGCAATCCTCGACGGTTTAAACTCCGCAATCTGCGTCTTGATAATCTGCAAGTGATCTTCTAAGCCCGTCGATTCAGGATAGGCACAGATAATTTTCAGCAGCCCCTGGCGCTCCATTTCCTCAAAGTCGATACCCCAAGACGACGCATTTCGTGAAAGCTGCGATCGCGACTCCTCGTAAGCAAACAAAATAGAACGCTCGCCATTCTCACAGGCACTCGCCAAAAAGTTACTCACCAGCAGCGTTTTACCCGTACCGGTTGCCCCCGTCGCCAGAATAATAGAGTCTTTAAAAAAGCCGCCGCCGCACATTCTATCGAGCGTTTCCACCCCCGAAGACACCCGCACATTAGACGAGCGCTGAGTCAGCCGCATCGCTCCTAGCGGGAAAATGCTGACGCCATGATCGGTAATCGTAAACGGATACTCCCCTTTCATGTGAGTGGTTCCGCGCAGCTTCAAAATCTCCAGCGTCCGCCGTCTGCGCTCGCACTCCAGCGTATTGCGCACAATCACCACATTATCCGACACAAATTCTTCAACGCCAAACCGAGCCACCGGGCCATACTCGTCCACGCGCTCCGTCGTCATCAGCGTCGTCACACCCATTTGCTTCAGCCGTGCCAGCAGCCGAAAAATCTCTCGCCGTACCACTTCAGCCGCATCGTACTGATGAAAAATAGCCGTCACCGAGTCAATCGAAACCCGCTTAGCCTTGTACTTACGAATCGCATATTGAATTCGCTCAATCAGCGCCGACAGATCAAAACTGCCGACAATCTCTTCGCCTTCCGGATCGGGGCAAGCATCCAAAATAAATAGTTTGCCGCCGTCGATCAGAGCCTGCAAGTCCCAGCCAAAGCTGTAGGCATTGGTAATAATGTCGGCAGGCGATTCTTCGAAGGTGACAAACACGCCCGGTTCGTCGAAGTAGGTTATCCCGTGATAGAGAAACTGCACGGCCAGCAGGGTCTTTCCCGTTCCCGAAGTGCCACTGACCAAAGTCGAGCGTCCGACCGGCAAGCCGCCATGACTAATATCGTCAAAGCCCTCGATCATGGTGCGAATTTTTTGCACCCCTTTGGCGCGAGTCAGGGCCTGACTATCAGCCGAAGCAACGTTGGGAGAAGTCATAGTGAGCCGAGAGAATAGGTGTTTTTAAGAGGGATGTTAAAAGTGAGAAAATAGGCATTGAAATAGACCCCAGCAGTTGAGGAACTTAGCAAAGTGTGGCCATTAACCCAGCGAGCCGTCTTCGTACAGTTCTTGATAGAGCAGATCGAGGCCCATCAAAACTCGTTCGCGGTCGGAAAGATCGCCAATAATTTTTCGTACGGGCGGGGGCAGAATTTTAGCTAGGGTAGGCGTCGCCGATATCTTGTCCTCCTCAGCCAACTGCGGGTTTTCGCGCACATCAATTACCTTAAGCGCATAAACGCCCTGGAAATCTGTCTCCAAAATGTTGTTCAGCATTCTCAATGCTTTAGTAGAACTCGGCGTATTGCCAGCCACATACAGCTTTAATACGTACGTTTTTCGAGGGGCGCTCATAGTGAGTAATGAAATGTAAAAACAATACCCTTGGGGGCTATCAAAGTGGCTATATATCCTGAGGGATGGATCGGCGGTACATTTCACAGAGATGAGCGATCGCGTCTATGAGTGTGAGGCGATAATCGACTAAAACTTCTTCGTTGCGTCCCTCTAGCTTAAGCTGCTGCGAGAAATCTTCGATTAATTCCATATGCAATTCCACAATATTAGGCACGGACACATCTGCAAAAAATGCCACGTTGACAAAGTCATCAATTTTTTGGTTAATTTCGTCATCATCCGAAAAATAGCTCAAGATGATGCGCCGGTAGTCTTGATGCAGCTTGTCTGTAAACTCTTGTTTTTCGGCAGAACTCATATTCCGAAAAAAGTTCTGCCGATTGCGCTTGTAATACACGCCTGCATATCCCAGTCGTTCTCTTAGTTTTTCCCTTAGGCGCTGCTGCTGCAAACTCAGTAAGAACAGGCGTTGATCGGCTCCCTTCTGTTGTCTAGCCTCATATTCCCTAATCTCGGTCGGAAGCTGCAAATAGCGGTCTACGGCCTGATGAATGGCGTCATCGAGTCCATTAATGTCGTTGACATCTACATCTGTGAGCGCTTCGTGATAGCCAGTATCTAACGGCTCTATACCATTCTCATGACCATTGCGATGAGTGTCTGCTTGCGCTAGCGTCGGCCACTCGCCGCTAGCAATCGCCGCTGGGCTACTGGCCTGTCGCACCATCAGCGCCGGGAGTAAAATATCGCGCGATCGCAATTCTCTCAACGTCCGCATCGAATCTTCAGAAGATTGCACAATCAGGCAATCAATCCGATGGCGATTGCTCACCACCCAGTTAGTAAAATCTAGCTCCGACTGGCTCCAGCTCACCACAAAGCTCTGCTGGGCCAGCATCTGATGCAGGGTCTCAGCTAGAGGCTCAGTAGGAACGTAAACGCCGACGAGAAACTGTGCAGACAAGTGATTCGCTCAAATCGCGCTAGGGTAAGGAGACAATAACGCTGTCCCTAATTACAACGTTACAGGCTAAGTAGACATTGGTTTTTATATTATTTTAATATTTGATAGTGAGGAAATTTAAAGGACTGCAAATGTTGATTAGGAAACAGTCGAAACTAGCCGGAGAGGGCGTAAAAGATGCACTATTTCGAAACCATTTCAACATTTAAGGCCCGTTTACGGCGTAGCGTAGCTGGAGTTCTGACAATAGTAGCGATCGCCCTCACTCTCTCTTTTCTCCCCACCAGCAGCGCCTTAGCCGCACCTCAGCTTGCCGAAACCGCTGTCATGAACCCGGCATTAGAAACCTCAGAGGCCGTAGCAAACGAAGCCGCCGCCCCTTCATCCGCCGCTTTATTCACCAGCAACTGCGCAGGCTGCCACGCCCACGGCGGCAACGTCATCCGACGCGGCAAGAACCTGAAGCAAAAGGCACTCAAGCGCTATGGCTACGATGACGTGACCAAGATCGCGCAAATTATCACCTATGGCAAAGGTATTATGTCGGCTTATGGAGATCGGCTGACGGATGAGGAGATTGGGGCGATCGCTCAATACGTCAAAACCCAATCCGAATCAGGCTGGCAGGGATAGCGCCGGACTTCGACTACGCTCAGCCCTCGGTTAACTATGCTCAGCCTTCGGTTAACTACGCTCAGCCACCAATACTTGACTCCGCACTCAGCCCACCATGCAACCAGCCCGGTGGCTGAGCGTAGTCGAAGTCACGCACTAAAGTACTTCGCCGCCCCGTGATAAGCCACAATCGCCGTCGTAGACTGCTCCGGATAAAGCTGCTCGCTCTCATCCATATGCATTCCAATCTTTTCTACCTCCAGCAAATCTAGCTGCTTCGGCTGATCCTGCATATTTGGACAGGCCGGATAGCCAAAGCTATAGCGAGACCCCTGATACCGCTGCGCCAAAATATTCCGAATCCCCTCCGGTTCCTGATCTCCATAGCCCAGGTCAACCCGAATCTTCGTATGCAGCCACTCCGCGAGCGCTTCCGCCATTTGCACCGCCAAACCGTGATAGTACAAATAATCCGTATAGTTATCTGCCGCAAATAACTTCGCCGCAAACTCAGTCGCAATCTCGCCCATCGTCACCGCCTGCATCGGAAACACGTCGTACTGTCCCGGCTTGGCCTTGTCCTTCGGCAAGAAAAAGTCCGCAATGCAAAGCCGTCGCATTGAGCGCTGACGTGGAAACTCAAACGAGGTCACTGGCTCAGAAGGCTCTCCTTTCTCTGCCGCTTTCCAGTCGTAAATGTAAAGCGTGTTGCCCTCCGCCAAGCAAGGAAAATAGCCATACACCAGCTTTGGATCTAGAAGATCTTCCGTCAGAATCCGCTGCTTCCACTCAACTAAAATTGGCTCTACTGTCTCCGCCAAAAACGCATCGTACTCCTCACGAGACTGTCCCTTTGGCTTCCGGAACTGCCACTGCCCAGCCACCAGAGCCTGCATATCCAAATAGTCAAACAGCTCCTCCATCGGAATGTCCTTTGAGGTCAGTACCTTCGGCCCCCAGAAAGGAGGCGTAGGCCGCTCAATATCAATCGCCACATCATCAGAGCGCCGGGTATCAATTTCCTTCGGTTCGTCCGATTTCTTAGCGGCTTCCTCGATATTATTCACCACCGCTTTAGCCGTTTTAGAAAGCTGACTCATCGGATGATCGTCGGCAAAACCCTTATGGTTATCCCACGCATCTTCCTTTTTCGCAGGCATCAGCGCGTCCATAAAGTGCAGGTCAGCAAAGGCATCCTTACCATAAATAACCTGCCCGTTGTAAACGTTCTGGCAGTCCTCATTCACAAACTTAGGCGTCAGCGCGGCCCCACCCAAAATCACCGGCACATCAATGCCATGTTCATTAAAGGTGGCCAGATTGTCCTTCATAAAGGCCGTCGATTTCACCAGCAGCCCGCTCATCGCAATGCAGTCTGCCCGGTGCTCGCTAAAGGCCGAAATGATATTGTCCACCGGCTGCTTAATGCCAATATTCACAACTTTGTAACCGTTATTAGACAGAATAATGTCCACTAGGTTTTTGCCGATGTCGTGCACGTCGCCTTTCACCGTCGCGATCACCACCGTGCCTTTACCGCTCGCATCTGAGGCGTCCTTATCCATGAACGGCTCCAGGTAAGCCACCGCCGCCTTCATCGTTTGCGCCGATTGCAGCACAAACGGGAGCTGCATCTGACCCGAGCCAAACAGCTCGCCTACTACCTTCATGCCATCTAGCAAAAAGGTGTTCACAATTTCCAAAGGCGGATACTGCTTTAGCGCTGCGGTAAGCTGATCTTCTAAGCCAATTCGCTCGCCGTCGACAATGTGGCGCTTTAGCCGCTCTTCTAGAGGCAGGTCCTCGTCTTGAGTCGTTCTGAGTTGCCTAGTGCTCTTACCGGCAAACAGCGTGGTCAGTTCGCCCAGAGGATCGTAAGTACAGGCTTCACCTTCAAACTCGCGATTGTCGTAGATCAGGTCACGACAGATTTTCTGATGATCGGGGTCGATTTTGGCTAGCGGTAAGATCTTGCTAGCGCTGACGATCGCGCCGTCCATTCCCGCCGCCATTGCTTCGTTGAGAAAAACAGAGTTCAGCACCACTCTAGAAGCTGGGTTCAGGCCAAACGAGGCGTTAGACACGCCCAGCATGATGTGACAGCCCGGTAGATTCTCGCGAATCATCCGAATCGCTTTGATGGTTTCCTTGGCGTTCACCCGGTCTTCTTCAATCCCGGTAGAGATCGGGAGAACCAGCGTGTCGAAGAAAATTTCGTAGGAGGGGAAGCCATATTCCACGGCGTCTCGGTAGGCTCTTTGAGCGATCGCAAACTTTTTCTCAGCCGTCCGCGCCATCCCCTCTTCATCAATCGTGCCAATCACCACGCCCGCACCGTACCGCTTGGCAATTTCCAACACCTTAAAGAAGCGCTCATCACCGTCTTCATAGTTGGTCGAGTTCAGAATGCACTTACCGCCCGCCACCTTCAGGCCCGCCTCCATCTTCTCCCACTCAGTCGAGTCGAGCATTAGCGGCAGCGTGATATTCGTTACCAGCCGGGAAACCAGCTCTCGCATGTCGCGCTCACCGTCGCGACCCACATAGTCCACGTTCACATCTAAAATATGTGCGCCTTCTTTCACCTGAGCCTTAGCTAAAGCGACAAGACCGTCCCAATCTTCAGCGTTGAGCAATTCACGGCACTTCTTAGAACCGCTAGCGTTTAGGCGCTCGCCCACGATTAAGAATGAATTTTCTTGCTCGTAGGGTTGAGGGCTATAGATGGAGGACGCTGAAGGGACGTAAGGAAGTTCGCCGTAAGGAGGGATTTGTTGGCGATCGCCCACCGATCTATCCTTTGGCTTCAAATCCTTAGACAGCTCAGCCAACTGCTCAATATGATCTGTCCGCGTCCCGCAGCAACCGCCAATCACCTGCACGCCCAAATCTTCTACAAAATGCATAAGCTGCATCCGCAGTTCCATCGGCGTCAGCCGGTAATGCGCCTGCCCGCCCACGTTCTCCGGCAGTCCCGCGTTCGGAATGCAAGACACAATAAACGGAGAATTCTCCGACAAATAGCGAATATGTTCCTTCATTTCCGTCGGGCCAGTCGCACAGTTCAGGCCCAAAATGTCGATTGGATAGGGTTCCAAAATGGTCAGAGCCGCTCCAATCTCCGACCCCACCAACATCGTGCCCTGCTGCTCCACCGTCACCGAAACCATCAGCGGCAGGCGCACCTGCTTCTCCGCAAAAGTCTCATCAATTGCCGTTAGCGCCGCCTTAATTTGCAGCACGTCCTGACAGGTCTCTACCAAAATCAAATCCACGCCGCCGTCTATTAGCCCAGCTACCTGTTCCAAATAGGCATTTTTCAGCGTGTCAAAGTCCACGTGCCCCAGCGTCGGCAGCTTCGTCCCTGGCCCAATTGAACCCGCCACAAACCGAGGTTTTTCCGGTGTGGAATAGTCATCAGCCGCCTTTCTCGCCAAAACTGCCGCTTTCTTGTTCAGCTCATAAGCACGATCCGCCAAATCGTACTCCGCCAATACCAGCGCCGTACCGCCAAAGGTATCCGTTTCAATTACATCCGCGCCCGCTGCCAAAAAGCTACGGTGCACTTTATCCACAGAATCGGGCTTCGTCTCTACCAAATACTCATTACAGCCTTCGTATTCTGGCCCGCCAAAATCCGCCGCCGTCAGATCCTGCATTTGCAACGACGTTCCCATCGCGCCATCAAATACGAGAACTGGGCGCTCTGGACTTTTCAAACGGTCTAGAAACTGGCTTTTCATAGTTGATCAAAATGCGGTAGAAGGGCGGTTGAGGCGCGGATGAAAGGAAATATAGCTAGCGCGATATCCCTATTTTAGAGAAATGTAAAGCTCTTATTATTATTACTAAAAATCCTGCAACTTCTTACAAATTGGCGCATGAGTGCGATCGCTCCCTAAACATGAACCATTCTCATAAGCCGCTAGCCGAAGGACAAGCCAGCGAAAAAGCGGCATCATAATAAGAAGTTCTCCCTAGCGTTCACTATGTCTGGAATTCTTCCCGGAATGCTGCGCGGCGTCCACCACATCGCGCTAAACGTTCAAGACATGCAGGCATCCTGCCACTTCTACGGCAATGTACTTGGGCTACATCGTCTAGTCGGCGCAGAAATTCCTAAAACCTTGGTTCAGCTCGTCGCCGAGGGAAAAGTTACCAACTTCAAAACCCCAGACGGAACAATACTCGATCTGTTCTGGGAGCCAGAGCTAACCCCGCCCGATCCCGATCCTCAAAAAAGCTTCACCCGCGCCGATCATCTTGCCTTTGACATCGCGCCTGACCAAATGGAGCCAGCCATGATGCTTCTGCGCCAATCCAACATCCCTTTCAAAGGCCCGATCATCCGTCCCACTGGCAAAGGCATTTACTTCAAAGATCCCGACGGGTTCACCATCGAAGTTCGCTGCGATCCTGAAAGCGACCGCCTAAAAGATCCTCAGCGCAATTAATGGATCAATCCGCGACCCCTTTAATCGACGCCCTAAAGCATTGCGCCACCCGCGACAACGCCGCCTTCTACACCCCAGGACACAAACGCGGACAGGGCCTTTCACCTAAACACCGCGACCTATTCGGCACCCAAGTCTTCCGCACAGACCTCCCCGAACTCCCTGAACTAGACAATCTTTTCGCACCAGAAGGCGTCATTTTACAAGCCCAAGCCCTCGCTGCCGAAGCCTTTGGCGCAGATCGCACCTGGTTCTTAGTCAACGGGTCAACCTGTGGGATTGAAGCAGCGATTCTAGCCACCTGCGGCCCTGGAGATCAGCTCATTCTGCCAAGGAACGTTCATTCTTCTGCCATTTCAGGACTCATTTTGTCTGGCGCTACGCCGATCTACGTCGAGCCAGACTACAGCGAAGCTTGGGATATGCCCATTGGCGTTTCACCGCAGACTATCGAACGCGCGATCGCCCATCACCCCACCGCCAAAGCCGTCCTTCTCGTCTCACCTACCTATCAAGGCATCTGCTCAGACATTGAAGCGATCGCTCACATCACCCAAGCTCACAACATTCCCCTTATCATCGACGAAGCCCACGGCCCCCACTTCGCCTTTCATCCAGACCTTCCTACGTCCGCCCTCACCGCAGGCGCAGACCTCGTCATTCAATCCGCCCACAAAGTCCTCAGCGCCTTTACTCAGTCGGCTTTGCTGCATGTCCAGGGTGATCGCATCAACCGCCATCGACTCACCCAATCCCTTCAGCTCACCCAGTCCACTAGCCCCAGCTACTTATTGCTAGGATCGCTAGACGCCGCTCGTCATCAAATGGTCACAAATGGGCTTACCTTGATGGAAAAAACAATTGAGCTAGCCGACCAAGCCTTCCGGGAAATTAGCCGACTACCCGGACTTAAGGTGTTGCAGCCGCGACGAGATTTAGATGAGCTGGTGGGCGATCGCACCCGTCTCACCGTCGATGTCTCGCCCCTTGGACTTACCGGCTTCGCAGCAGACGAAATCCTCCACCGCAAATTCAACGTCACCGCCGAACTCCCCACCCTCAAGCACCTCACCTTCATCATCTCCCTTGGCAACACGTCAGCAGATATTGACAACCTCATTTATGGATTCGAGCAGCTTTGTGAACTCCATCCTCCAAAATTACAGGAGGTCAAAAATCAGTACACTCGGGGACTGAGCGTAGCCGAAGTCCAAACCCACCGAGCGCACCTCCAGTCAGGCTTCGGCTACGCTCAGCCTTCGGTTACGCCTCGCCAAGCCTTTTTCTCTCCCAAACTATCCCTCCCTCTCACGCAAGCCCCCGGACACATCAGCACCGAAACCATCTGCCCTTACCCCCCCGGCATCCCCGTCCTTCTCCCCGGCGAACTTATTACCGAAGGTGCGATCGCCCATCTCCAAACCCTCCAAGCTGCAGGCGCAATCCTCACCGGCTGCCAAGATCCACAGCTAAAGACAATCCTTGTAGTTGACCCGTCAGCCCTCACCCCCTGATACGATTGCCACTCAGGGACGCAATTTCTGTCGTCACCGACCCGTTCTAAACCCCATGTCTGAACTCTGGCCTTACGCCACCCCCGGCATCCCGGACAAGCTCTTTAAGCAGCTCCCTGGCATCCCGCTTACCAAAAAGGAAGTCCGGCTGCTGGTAATGGGCTACCTCCGGCTCAAACCCGACGCCCATTTATGGGACATCGGAGCAGGCACAGGCACCGTTGCGATAGAAGCCGCCTTGCTATGTCCAAAAGGCAGCATTACCGCGATAGAACGGGATGAGGAAGTCGCTGGATTGATTCAAAAGAATTGCGATCGCTTCGAAGTCACTAATGTTGAAGTGATCGCGGGCAACGCGCCAGAATGCCTGAGCACCATAGCCAACAAACCCGACTGCATCCTCATCGAAGGCGCACCGCTCAAAACTACGCTTCAAGCCGCCTGGGAGCATCTTAAAACCAGCGGGCGCATTGTCGTCACGGCCAATAATCTAGAAGCGCTCTACACCGCATCCGAAACCTTCTCCAATCTGCGGATGCGCAACATAGAAATCGCTCAGCCCACCATCAACCGCTTAGAAACCAGAGGCAATCGCCAGATCTTTGCCTCAGTCGATCCTATCTTCATCATCAGCGGCGACAAACTTGAGTAAAGCCGAAGGGACAGGTCAAACGGTTTTATCTCAGATCCACCCGATACAATAGTCACAGGGCGAAGGCTATTAAACGAGACCAACCTGCTTAAGAACGGAAAACCTCAATGCCGGGAGGCTGTGCTTTACTGTAGTGTTTTATCAAGCCTTTTCCTGGCGATCTGTTCGTCCGGTGAGTATTTTGTTTATCTGAGTTAATACGTCTATGCCGTGGGTTCGCATTGCTAGTGGAATTGTTGCGATCGCCATCGCACTTAGCCTGATTGTGCTGGGCGGATGGTACTTCACCATAGGCTTCGGCGTGATTGTCTACCTGGGTCAGCTAGAAGTATTCGACCTAGTTCGCGCCAAAGGCATCAATCCAGCCGCTAAAACAACGCTGATCGTTAGCCAAGTATTGCTGGTAACCGCGCACATTGCGCCCCCAGTTGCCGACGCTATTCTGGCCTTAGCGGGCACCTGCATCTGCTTCTACCTGCTATTCCAACCCAAATTTGCCACCATAGCCGATGTCGCCGCCTCTATTTTGGCCCTGTTCTATGGCGGCTACCTACCTACCTTTTGGATTCGCCTGAGAGATCTTTCCTCTGAGGGTACGGCAACGCTACCGCTAGAAGGCTACTTGCCTAGCAGCTTCGACTTGAGCACCTTTCCCACCGGACTCACCATTACCTTCGTGGCCTTTGCTTGCATCTGGGGCGCAGATATCGGAGCCTACGCCTTTGGCAAATCGTTTGGCCGCACGCCGCTCTCTAGCATCAGCCCCAAAAAGACGGTCGAAGGCGCTATGTTTGGCATGGGAGCCAGTGCTAGCTGCGGAATTTTGGGCGCTTGGGCGATGGACTGGCCAATCTGGTGGCTCACTGGCGCGGCCTTGGGCACCATTATTGGCATCTCTAGCTTGCTAGGCGATCTCACAGAATCGCTGATGAAGCGAGATGCAGGCGTCAAAGACTCTGGAACGCTCATTCCAGGACACGGCGGTATTTTAGATCGCACGGACAGCTACGTGTTCACAGCACCGTTGGTCTACTACTTCGTGGCCTACCTCATTCCACTGCTCGATAAGTATTAACGAGGCTACGGATTAACCTGTAGCTGACCAGTGCACTGTAATTGTTCTGGGTGAATGGCAAGCTGCGAGATTTGAGTATCCTTTCCCAAGTCCCACTGAAAGCCTTCCAAAGACTGAATAGCTACGCCTTGAGTCGGATCGGCTAGCTCAGATAGCTCCGTCAGCCATTTCGCAGACAGTATTAGCAAAATATGGCCCGAGACGACCGACAGTTTTGCACCGATTACAACTGGAATTTTCGTAGTCTCGCCTTGACTACGAGGATAAAAGCTCATCCCTACGCATTGGTCGGCTAGCGCAACGGTCGCATCATGCAGCGTCACATTAGGATCTAGCGACAGCGGCCCGTAACGATTTCTGATCTCTTCGGCAAGTTGAGGCGATCGCGCTAATCCCCGCCAAAAATCCGTCAATCCCTCCAGCAAAAGCGGAGATCTCATCGAAGCGCTCAAATCCTGAGCGCTTAGAGCCACCTCACCCATCACCGGAAAAGCTTGCAGCAACCGAAGCGGCTTACCTCGAACCACCTGACCGATATTGATCCGAATATCCTCAGCCGACAGGTTTACAGTCCCCAGGAAAATTCCCTGATAGACAGCGTTTGTTGCCGTCACAGCCACCTTTGGCAAACGACCGGAGATAATCTCCCGATCTCTGCCATCGAGCTGAATGTTGAGATCCCCTACGTTTTCTAATTGCGATCGCAACCACAGCCGCACAGCAGCCGGTAAAACTCGCCCAATAATCCGACTTCCCCCAGCCTTTCTCTCCTCATCTGCTTTTGCACTTTCACCTTCAGACATCTAACGACTCACCTTCTAAACCCGCAGCAATAGTATCCTTCAACACGAACACAGCCGCAGAAACACCCTTAAGGCCAAATTAACAATCGAGTGATTAATCTACTTTGATCCCCTAATTGTCATAAAATGGTGACATTACGATCCCTCAATACATAGAAACCTCGTCATCAAGCGTATAAACGCCGTATGAGTTGATCCCAAGCTTAAAGTTTTGTCATACTATGAGCGCATTGCTTCAGAAAAACGATCCCGAAGCAAAAGTTTTTTAGGTCGGTTACCCGTAGTTAGTGAGGAGAACAGTAGATATGTCATCTCAAATACCCAACAGCCCTTTAGAAGAAATGACGTTGAGACAGCTCCGTAGGGTGGCTAGTCAGTACGAAGTTTCTCGATATAGCCGAATGCGGAAAGTGGAGTTGGTAGCCGCTATTCAGCAAAAACAGATCGCGGCTGGAGACCTCGTCGGGATGCCATCTGCGGCTGGCCCATCCAGTACTCAAACTCAAGTAGAAGCTTCCAAATACTCCAACCCTGCGCAAAGATATCTCGCTGAGACAAACGGCAGTTCAGCCGGTATAGGCGTAGCTGTAGCCAAACCTCAGCCCACGATGGAAATGCTAGCAACTGTGGATGACGGACTTAGCGAACTACCAGACGGCTATGGTGAGAGTCGTATTGTCTTACTACCTAGAGATCCGCAGTGGGCCTATGCCTACTGGGACATTCCTCACGAACATAAGCAGGAGCTGCGTCAGCAAGGCGGCGATCGCTTGGCACTTCGCTTCTACGATGTGACGGATGTAGATCTCAATGCGCAGGCACCGCACAGCCTACAGCAGTATGACTGTGGTGAGGTTGCTCGTGAGTGGTATCTTCCTATTCCGGTGAGCGATCGCGACTACACCCTCGAAATTGGCTACATCTGCAACGACGGTAGATGGCTAGTCCTCTCTCGCTCTGCCTCTGTCCGCATTCCACCCGTCTACCCATCCGAATGGATAGAAGACAAATTCGTCACGGTTGGCTGGGAGCAAGAGCTGAAAAGCCATACGGTTGCTACGTTGGTATCACCGAGCCAGAAGGCAGAAGCCGCTGCCGCCGGTATGCAAGGCATCGGCCGAGATGTCAAAGGCGACCCACTCTACAACGAAATCTTTGCCCGCGCCCAGTCTACCGAAGCAACGCGAGTCGCAGGATCTCTGTTTGGTTCGATGCATCAAGTCCCAGAAGAGTCGGTCAGCTCTTTTGTCTTGCCTTCGGGAGCAGGCATGTGGGCTTTGCCGACAGCTTCGGGTATCAACATGTCTGGCGCAGGACTCTTTGCCTCTGCCCCACCCGCTCAGCCTCGCAAGTTTTGGCTAGTCGCCGATGCAGAGCTGATTGTCTACGGTGCAACCGAACCAGACGCCACCGTCACTATCGACGGCGAGCCAATCCAGCTCAACCCAGACGGCACCTTCCGCTTCCAGATGTCTTTCCAGGATGGCGTTCTTCGCTATCCTATTGTGGCCGTTGCCCAAGATGGAGAGCAAGCCCGCTCCATTCATATGGACTTCGAACGCAAAACGCTGTCACGCAACACCAACACCAAGACAGAAGCGGTCGAAGAGTGGTTTGCATAGAGTCCAAGCTCTACTGACTCAATTGAATCAGCAAAGCGACTAAGGGGGACTCATACGAGTGCCCCTTTTTTGCGCTCACTTATGCAAGACAGCCCTAATCCGCTGCCACTGCTTTTCTATCCAGAGCAAAATACAATCCACCCATTGCAGCGTCTTTTCCAAGGGATGCTCCACATAAGTTACAGACACCACATCAGCTTCTACTGCATCTCGAACTCGCGGATGGTTACTTTTCCCACTGCAAAGCAGCCTAGTCGAAAAGGGAGGAGTAGAAACTGGCTCAGCTAGCTTATACACAGCGATAGAATCCTTTGCTTTGGACGGCAGCCGAATAGAGCCACGACTCAAAAACGCTGTTATTTGATGCTGCAACCTTAGCTGCTGATCGGCGCTCAAACCGTTCCAAACGGCGCTGTAATCGAGGACTAATAGGAGCGATCGCGTCTTCAAACCGCTCACAACCCCAGTAATTTTTGCAGAAGACAAAAGCTTCCCTCGGTCAAAGTCCAGTCCGACCTTTGAACCCACACTTAGAATCTCTCTATCAAAGCTCAGTAACTGCCTAGCAGCAGATCGCCATCGACCGACCCAACGCATCAGTCGAGATTGAGATGGTCCTGAGCCGTCGGATGTCAACGAACCAGGTGCAGACAAAGCCCTGATCTGGGCTGAAGACAGGCAGGCTCCTACCGCAACCAATGTTTGAAAAATAGGCTGAGCCGATCCCTGAATCGCGCCATGACTTACGCTATTAGGCTGTAGATGAGTCGATGGAGAATCCATTGCTTCAAATCCTAAGCTGCCTAGACCTGAAACATCAAACCCTGAGAAATTTAGCAACTTCTTGACTCGAGGATTCAGCGTATTAAACCGCTGCTGGCTAACGGACTGTCTCAATCTTCGTCCAGCCAGTACGGAAGCGCGAGCGGCCACATAAACGGGGAGCACAACCAGCGCAGTTCCTAGCTCTGCACTCAGCTTTATCTTAGTGTGAGCCTGACCGAAAGCGTTGCGATGCCTATCCGTGCCTCGCTGATACTGGCCAACCACAAATCGTAGTAGATTACTCTGATACGGGTTAAAAACCATTTTCAAAACGAGACTCTACTCGTTATATATTACTGCTGCAAGCTCCAGCGGAAATTATGGTCTCTTCTATTCGCCAACCTGCCATCTTTCCGAGCATAGAAATCGCTCTTAATCGACTACGACAGCTCAACACTCAAGACATTCAAAGCCAGTGGCAGCAGTCTGGAGATACGACTGTAGAGGATGTCTTTGCTTTGCAGGAAGTGGGTTGGGCGATCGCACCCCTCAACGACCGTCAGCACATCACCTGGCGCAAAGGCTACCAAACCGTTTGGCTATATCAGTCAATCACCGTGCCTAATCATCTCTATGGCTATCCTTTATTGGGGCTTACCCTACGGCTAGCGCTGACATGGTGGGCAGACGATGCTCAAATCTACGTCGATGGTACGCTAGCGCAGTCGGGAGATCTTTTCGAATGTCTCACTAGAATTTGTCTGAGTGAATGCGTCACGCCAGGGCAAACCTTCCAGGTAGCTATTCGTTTGATCAGTCCAGGTCATGATGACGGCGCTTTAGTGCGATCGCATCTCACTTACGAACTCCCCGCTCACTACCCCACACCCGAACCCAGCTTTGTCGCCGACGAGCTGACGGTTCTGGCAACGTTAGAGCCAGATAGTCAGATGGAGATTGAGCAGGCGATCGCTCGACTCAACTGGAACAGCTTAAAAACGCCACAAATTAATGACAACCCCCAAGACCCAGCTCAACAAATTTGGGAAGGACTCTCCGCGCAAACACAACTCATACCAGCCGTTATTCATCCTTTTCAACAATCGCTCAGCGAACTGCGTAGAAAGCTTTTATCCTTCAGTTCAGCTCTGAAACAACGACAAATTCAATGTGTTGGACATGCCCATTTAGACATGGCTTGGCTATGGCCCATCTCAGATACCTGGGACGCTGCCGAACGAACATTCAAGTCCATCCTCAACCTACAAAAAGACTTTCCAGAACTCACCTATACCCACTCCAGCCCCGCCCTATTCGAATGGATCGAAAACAACAGACCTGAATTATTTCAACAGATTCAGCAGAAAGTATCCGAAGGCAGTTGGACAATAGATGCCGGACTGTGGATCGAGCCAGAATTCAATCTTATTAGTGGCGAGTCAATCGTTCGCCAGATTCTCTACGGACAGCGTTACTGCCAGGAAAAATTCGGTCAAATCAGCAAAGTCGCATGGCTTCCCGACTCCTTCGGCTTCTGCTGGCAGCTCCCCCAGATCCTCACCCAAGGCGGCATAGAAACCTTCGCCACCCTCAAACTCTCCTGGAACGACACAACAGAATTTCCCCATCAGCTCTTTTGGTGGCAATCCCCAGACGGCAGCCGCATTCTCAGCATCATGCTTCCCCCCATCGGCAGCGACATCGATCCAGTAAAAATGGCAACCCAATCCAAAAATTGGGAAACTAGCACAGGCATCGCTAATACTTTATGGCTTCCCGGACTAGGCGACCACGGCGGTGGCCCCACCCAAGACATGCTTGAAAAATATCAGCGCTGGGAAAGATCCCCTTTCTTCCCAACGCTCAAATTCACATCCCCCAACAAATACATAAACAGGCTCCCTCTTTCCTCATCTCCCCCTCTCCCCATTCACAGAGACGAACTCTATCTGGAACTCCATCGCGGCTGCTACACCACTCATGCCGATCAAAAGCAAAACAACCGTCAGTGCGAAGATCTTCTCTATCAGGCGGAAGTCTTTGCCACCATCGCATACCTTACAGCCAACGTTGCCTATCCAAAAGCCGATATAGAGATAGCCTGGAAAGCCTTACTATTTAACCAATTTCACGATATTTTGCCAGGAACTTCTATCCCCGAAGTTTTTGTAGAAGCGAATGAAGGTTGGAAGCAGGTGAAGAAAATTGGACAGCGGGTTTTAGATGAAAGTTTGGATGCGATCGCCTCCACCATCCAGCAACCCTCACCCCCTCATCTTGACGCAAAACCACTCATCGTCTTCAACCCATTAACTTGGCCACGAGATGCCGTAATCACCTTTGATCTCTCAGAAATTGACCCCAAAAAAAGGCACCTCGACTGGATAATTTACAATTCAGAAGGACAAACTATCCCGAATCAAGATGCTCCCGAGCTGTCCAATAAGAAAGCACCCCACCAAGTTTCATTCTTAGCCGCCAACATTCCTGCACTAGGCTATCAGCATTACTGGATTTACCGGAGCGAAAAACCCAACGACGCCCCTATACTTTCGAGCTACGTTCTCGAAAACAAATTCATTAAAGCTTCTATTAGTCCACTAACGGGGCAAATTAACAGTCTCATAGAAAAAATCACGCAAAAAGAAATCTTCAGCGCACCCGGCAACCAGTTGCAAATGTTCCGCGATCAAAGCGGTTACTGGGACGCTTGGAACATAGCAGCAGATTACGAAAAGCATCCCCTACCTCAACCCGAGCTATTCTCTATCGTCTGGCATGAAACCGGCCCCATCCGACAGTGCATACGAACTGTTTACGAAACAGAAAGCTCTACTATCTGCCAAGACTACATTCTAGAAATAAACACGCCCTTCCTTATCGTAAAGAACCATATTCTTTGGCAAGAGGAAAAAATCCTACTAAAAGTCAACTTTCCACTTACTACATCCTCTAATACGGCCACCTACGAAATTCCCTTCGGAGCCATTACCAGAACAACTAATCCTCAAACGGATGGAGAAAAAGCGCAGTGGGAAGTGCCAGCCTTACGCTGGGCTGACATGGGCGATAAAACCTTCGGCGTTAGTATTCTCACACAGGGCAAACACGGCTTCGACGCCAGCCCTAATCATCTCCGCCTAACACTGCTCAAAGCCCCAATCTGGCCAGATCCCAAAGCTGATCGAGGGACGCACCAGTTTACCTACGCCATCTATCCTCATCCCGGCACTTGGAAACAGGCCCGTACCGTCCATCACGCGCGCGAACTCAACATTGTACCTATTGCTCGTCAAGTAAAGGGCAAGACTAAAACTCAACAGATAAGACAGTTCGAAGATCGCAGCTTCCTTGAGATTCATAACGATAATGTTATCCTCTCAGCTTTCAAACCCGCAGAGGATAACCCCAACGGAATAATTTTACGATGCTACGAAGCTCACGGTGAAGCTGCTAACCTCAGTCTTAAAAGTTCGTTAGGAATGCCTGACTCACTAGATAAACATATTTACCAAACGAACTTACTCGAAGCGCCTGTAGAAAATCAACAGTCTGCTCCCATTGAACCATGGCAAATATCAACTTACCGTTTAAACAAAGAACGGCTCGACCAATAAATAGCCGAGCCGTTCAAACTCATATGTACTATTTTGTTTCTAGACGTTAGCTATGCAACGGTAACGGCTTCGCGATCACTAGACTCGTCAGCCACAACGTCACTATCCATTTCCTCATCCATGTTTCGAATAATGTCGAGATCAATATCTAACACAGTCATACTCAAACCAGCAGGGCTATTTCATTTGCAGAGATAGCTTGATAGGTTAGGGACTGAAAACCCGAT
>QBMC01000036.1 GCA_003242035.1 Nodosilinea foveolarum
GATCGCTCAGAGAAGGACACTTCTCTCTTCTGTTGATTCACGCAACAAAGCCGATTCATGCAACAAAGCCAACTGGAAGTACAGTTCCTATATTCAATCCCAGATCGCAAAAGTGGGCGAACCATTTTACATGGTCTACAGATGCCCTGAGAATAATCGGAACATCTGCAATAGCTCGGGGGACTTGTTATCGGCTAGATATGAACGACGAAGCCCATAACAGAAGATTCATCCAGGACGCTAGGGAGTTATGGATACAGGGCGGCTGGCATCCGCCCACAGAAAACCCACGTCAGTAAAAAAAGAGAACTTACTTCGACAGACTAACTTCAGCAGAAGCTCTAGCGGCGGAAACGCTGTAGCTATCAACCTCGCTCCCTTTCAAAGCCGCCTCAATCAAGCCCAAGAACAGCGGGTGCGGCGTATTTGGCCGCGACTGAAACTCTGGGTGAAACTGGCAGGCAATAAAAAACGGATGGCTAGGCAGCTCTACAATCTCAACTAACCGGCCATCCGGAGAGGTGCCGCTGACCATATAGCCCGTCTCTAAAAACAGATTGCGATAGGCATTGTTGAACTCGTAGCGATGGCGATGCCGCTCATAAATCACCTCTTTGCCGTAGAGCTTTCTCGCCAGCGTATTCTCTTCCAATCGGCAGGGATAAAGCCCTAGTCTCATCGTGCCGCCTCGGTCTACTACATCCTCTTGCTCAGGCATCAGGCTAATCACTTGGTTCTCAGCCTCAGCGTCAAACTCCGAACTGTTCGAGCTTTCGAGCTTAGCAACGTTCTTCGCCCACTCAATTACCAGGCACTGCATTCCCAAGCAAAGCCCCAAAAAAGGAATCTTTTGCTGGCGAGCGTATTCAATCGTACTGACCTTGCCATCAATGCCGCGAGCGCCAAAGCCGCCCGGAACAACAATTCCCGCTACGTCCTCAAATTGCTTAGCTGGATCGTCGTTTTCTAAATCTTCGGAGTCTACCCAGCGGATTTTGACGTCGGTGCGGTAGTTGGTGCCCGCATGTCGCAAGGCTTCAGTGACTGAGAGATAGGCGTCGCTGAGCTGAACGTATTTGCCCACGACGGCAATTTCTAGAGTGCGCTCTGGGCTGTAGAGGCGATCTACGAGCGTTGACCATTGGGTGAGGTCGGGCGATCGCGCTTCCAAATTCAACAAACTCAAACTCTGCGCCGCCAGTCCCTCCTGCTCCATATACAGCGGCACCTCATAGATACTTGGCGCGTCCTGAGCAGGAATCACGCAGTCAATCGGCACATTACAAAAGCTAGAAATCTTCTCGCGCATCTCATTCGAAATCGGCTGCTCACTCCGACACACCAAAATATCCGGCTGAATGCCAATTGAGCGCAGTTCCTTCACCGAGTGCTGGGTTGGTTTCGTCTTTAGCTCACCCGCCGCCGGAATCCAGGGAATCAGCGTCACATGAATATAAATCGCGTCATGACGGCCCACATCCTGCTTAAACTGCCGAATCGCCTCCATAAACGGCAAAGACTCAATATCGCCCACCGTACCGCCAATCTCCACGATCACCACATCCGGATTGCGATTACGCGCCACCCGATGAATCCGCGACTTAATTTCGTCAGTAACATGCGGGATCACCTGCACCGTCCGGCCTTCGTAATCGCCGCGCCGCTCCTTATTAATCACAGCCTGATAGATCGCGCCCGTCGTCACGCTATTTAGTCGCGACATAGAAGTGTCCGTAAAGCGCTCGTAATGTCCCAAGTCCAAATCGGTTTCAGCGCCATCTTCGGTCACGAAGACTTCGCCATGCTGAAACGGACTCATCGTGCCAGGGTCTACGTTGATGTAGGGATCGAGCTTAAGAATAGACACCGAATAGTCGCGCGACTTTAGCAGCCGTCCGAGGCTAGCCGCCACGATGCCTTTACCGATGCTCGAAACAACGCCGCCGGTCACAAATACGAACTTAGTCATGATCTCCTGTTGGGCTGGGTCTAGCCGCATTTACTGCGGTGAAAATTTCTATAGATGGCTATGTATGAGCGGTGTAATATTTCGCTTTTTACTAATCACCAATTGTGCCATAGGAACCTAATTGCGAACTGTATAAATTTCTCGCTAGCCACGAACTCAGAACTATGCAAAATCGCCGTATCTATTGGAAAAAGGCACTTCGAGCAACTGCCTGAGCTATATTAATTAAATAGCTAGTTCGGTAGCAAATCTGGGGAAATATGGTCAGCCAGTCAGATCAGCGCATTCGGTGGGACATTCACGATATTGAGGGATTGCCTCAAAATGAGTGGACGACTTACGAAATTATTGATGGAGAATTATTTGTGACGCGATCGCCCCACCGTCGGCATCAGCAGGTAGCGCATGAAATCTGTAGCGCCCTGAATATATGGTCGAAACAGTCTGGGCTAGGGGAGGCTATCTTCGCACCCGGCATCCTTTTGTCCGACGCCGATAACATTGTTCCAGATGTGGTCTGGGTCAGCAAAGAAACGCTAGCGCTGATAGAAGATGAAGCAGGGCATCTAACGGGCGTCCCCGAGTTGGTTGTAGAAACGCTCTCCCCCGGTGCTGAAAATATTCGCCGCGATCGCCAAGCCAAACTCAAGCTCTACTCTATTCAAGGCGCTCAGGAATACTGGATCGCGGACCGATTTGCCCAACGCTTAGAAATCTATCGCCGCGAAGAAGGCCGACTTGTGCTGACGATGACCCTCACCGTAGAAGACAAACTGAGTTCGCCGCTTCTGCCAGGATTCTCTTGCCCAGTCAGTCAATTCTTCAGCGAATACAGGCCGTAGTGTCCGAATAGCGGCACAGCCAAAGTGGGCACCACACCTCAAATACTGGTATATAAACCAAATGGCTTTTTGGATTAGGTTTGAGGAATCGGCATGAATCAGCGCTGGACATTGAGAGCGATCGCTCTATTAAGCACTCTTCTAAGCGCAGCGCTACTACCAGAAGGAAACGCCGCCGCACAGCGTCAACCTTTTTCACCGCTGCCCGCTCCAACAGAACTGGCCCAAGCAGAAATGCAGCCCTCCCCTGATAGCCTCTTTGTCGCCTATCCACCCACCAAATACGAAACCGTTGCTGATCGCATCTTCTTTATCGGCACTGCGAATCCCGATGACCCCGTCGCCATCAACGGCCAGGTCATCGAAAATCGCAGCGATGACGGCCACTTTGCGCCGACGCTGCCGCTAGAAATGGGTGAGAACACTTTCACGCTAGTTCAAGGCGATCAGAGCGTTACGCTCAATATTACGAGAAGTTCTATCGAGCCGCCGATGCCCGAAGGCGTTGGGTTTGCGGAAGGGTCATTGATGCCCGCAGAGAATATTGCTAGACTGCCGGGTGAGCTAATTTGTTTGAGCGCGATCGCCCCACCCAACGCCCAAGTCTCGGCCACGCTCGGCAACAACACCCTCACCCTCACACCACAAACTAGCGTAGATCTCCCGCCCAACTCCGCCGTCCTCACGGACCAAACCACGCCCGTTGCCCTCAGCGCCACCGAATACGCAGGCTGCATCATGCCAGCAGAACCCGGCGATCTCGGCAGTCCTAGTTTTACCATCAAGGCTCAGGGCCAAACGGTCACCGCCGAAGCCCCTGGACAGGTCAGCATTCTTTCGCCCACCGACATTCAGGTCGCCGAAGTCACCGCCGACTTTGGCATCGCCCGCACTGGCCCCGCCACCGACTACTCTCGCATCACGCCGCTACCCGCTGGCACCAGAGCCGCCATCACCGGACGCGACAGCGAATGGCTCCGTCTAGACTACGGTGGCTGGATTAAAGAATCCGAAACGCAGGTTAGCAGCGCCCCGGTGCCACCCGCTAGCATCATTCGCGGCATCAGCACCGACCAAAAAGGCGACTGGACAGAAGTTGTTTTTCCGCTGCAAACGCCTGTGCCTATCGAGATAAAACAAGATACTCAGTCGCTCACGCTGACGCTACACAACACCACGCCACAGACCGACACCATCTACTTCTCTAATGATCCAGTTGTTGAAAGAATGGACTTTAATTCTGTTCTTCCTAACAGCGCAGAATATACCTTCCACTTCAAAAAACCTCAGCAGTGGGGTTACAAGCTTCGCTATGAAGGCACTAGTTTAATTCTCTCCTTAAAACACGCGCCCAAAACCAACAGCCTAAAAGGAACAACTATTTTGATCGATCCTGGACACGGCAGCAACGCCGACTTAGGATCGCGTGGCCCCACCGGCTATCCTGAAAAAGACGTGGCATTGATTGTCTCCAAACTGTTACGAGATGAACTAAAGTCGCGCGGTGCCACCGTCGTGATGACCCGAGAGGGCGATGACGATCTCTATCCGGACGACCGGGTAGAGACCATTGAGGCCACCGAGCCAACCCTGGCGCTGAGCCTTCACTACAATGCGCTGCCCGATGCTGGTGATGCATTAGGCACAAGTGGTGTAGGCTCTTTCTGGTATCATCCCCAGGCTCACGACTTAGCAAGTTTTTTACATAACTATCTGATAGAAGAGCTAGGTCGCGAATCTTATGGTGTGTATTGGAACAACTTGGCGCTCACTCGGCCTACCGTCGCACCTTCTGTTTTGTTGGAACTCGGGTTTATGATCAATCCGGAAGAGTTTGAGTGGATTACTGATGAGAAGTCGCAACAAAAACTCGCCAAAACACTCGCGCAAGGCGTAGAAAAATGGTTAGAAGGCCAGTAACATGTCTGTTTTCTATTTACCGTCTTTTAAGAACAATGCGCTATGGCAACAAGCCATAACGCACAGTTCTTTCACCAATGAACAGCCAAACGCCCATCACAACGAACGTTTAGAATTCCTAGGCGATGCCATCCTCAACTTTCTCAGTGGAGAATATCTTTATACACGCTATCCAGACAGGCCCGAGGGCGATCTCTCGCAAATCAGAGAAGCGCTAGTCGAAGAGTCTCAGCTTTGTCACTTTGCAGATGAGTTAGGTATTGGACAACATCTACGACTGGGTAAAGGTGCCCTACAAAATCAAGGAAGAAATAGTGACAGACTACTGTGCAGCGCTTTTGAAGCCTTAATCGGAGCTTACTTTCTAGACAGTGAGCAGGATATAAATGTTGTTCGCGGCTATGCATGGCCTATGTTCGATTCAGTTATCGAGATAGCCACCGCAAGCGATATCAAAAACGAGAAAAGCCGCTTGCAAGAATGGTCTCAAAAACGCTTTGGAGAACCGCCAGAATATGTGACCGTTAGCAGCATTGGCCCCGATCACAATCGAGAGTTTTTAGTAGAAGTTAACATCAATGAGCGAACCTACGGGCAAGGCCACGGGCGCAGCAAAAAAGAGGCTCAAAAGGCGGCAGCGAGAGCGGCCTTAGAACTGATCGCAGAAGATCTTTCTGATGCTTAAAGGAACAAGAATAATTGATTGTTTTTCGGATGCGATCGCCCCAATCAAACCAGCCGTAAAGATCGCTAACTAGCTCATAGAACCTATGCCTGTCGATTGATAGAGTGAGCCTTTTTTATGGGTAGCATAGATTTGAACTAGACTGGCTAAATGCATAAAAATGGCTGTCTTAGAAGAACAGTTGGTTTTTAAACGATCGCTGTTTTCAGAAGATGAATGGTATTCATTTTCTGAAGCTGTCGCCAAAGGTTAAAAGGGTTCATTCAAAGCTCAAATCAGCAATATCTAACATCTGGAAGACGATACTCATGGCAATTAACAACAACCCCAACGATCCAAACATCGACGGCATTCACGGCCGAGAAGCAACCCCAGAAGAGATTGCTCGCCGCGATGGATATGTGCAAGGACGCACCGACGAAGACTATGTTCAAGGTGTGGTTCGAGGTCAAGATCGAGTCAACGCCCAAGCCGTTGCCAACGATAGCGCCGCGAGTGGTCTGGTTGTGGGGCTGATGATTGCACTCCTAGCCGCAGGCGTCGGCGCAGCAATTTACTTCCTAGCTAGACCCGAACCTGCTCCAGTCGTTGCTCCCAAGATTGAAAAAGCGCCTCAAGTCCAAAAGGAAACCATTCGCGAAAAAACCATCATCGAAAAAGAAACGCCAGCACCTGC
Source organism: Nodosilinea foveolarum (assembly GCA_003242035.1). Taxonomy (GTDB): domain Bacteria; phylum Cyanobacteriota; class Cyanobacteriia; order Phormidesmidales; family Phormidesmidaceae; genus Phormidesmis; species Phormidesmis foveolarum. Next base: position 6,093 of record QBMC01000036.1, read on the forward strand.
GCCCGACGTGAATATCTCTGTGCCTGAAGCCCCAGCAGCACCCGATGTCAATATCACCAACCAGGCCCCCGCACCCGCCGCACCTGCCCCCGCACCCGCCGCACCTGCCGCCGAGCAGCCTGCGCCAGAGCCGGCTCCCGCAGCAGAGCAGCCCGCAACAGAGGCTCCCGCACCCGCCACTAACTAGATCTACCAACTAGATCTAAAGCGGACAAGCCTTTAGAAAAATCAGTAGACAAAAAAGTGGGTCATGATCTTGTGCAAGATCATGACCCACTTTTATTTTTGAATGCAACCCAATTATCAGGATCTATCGACTCAGCCAAGCGATCGCCTCGCGAATCCAGTCCTCTGTATTCTCACTTTTACTCAGTGTCATATTTTGACCGACAGCGGCGATCGCCTTCCCTATCTCGCTATTCGTATAGCCCAGCGCCACTAACATCATCTCCACATCTTCTTGCACCGCAGAGACCGGCCCACCCGTCGGCGTCACCACACCCGAATGCTGCCGCCAATCGCTCAGCTTCGTCTTCAGCTCCAAAATAATCCGCTCAGCCGTCTTATTCCCCACCCCCGGCGTTCGAGAGAGCACCCGGTTATTGCCACTCACCACCGACTGAATCAGCTCATTAATCCCCAGCGTGTCCAACAGGGCCATCCCCATCTGCGGGCCAATTCCACTCACCGAAGTCAGCAGCCGAAACACATCGCGCTCCGCCTTGCTACCAAACCCAAACAGCACCTGCAAATCTTCTCTATTTTGCAAATGCGTATAAATTTGTACCGGGTCGCCCACGGGCGGCAGCGAACTCAAAACACGCGGATTTACCTGCATGTCGTAGCCCACCCCAGCCGCCTCCACCGTCAAAATTACCCGACCATTCGGCAACTTTTGGCTGTCGGCCAGTATGCCTTTTACATATCCAATCATGGGCGTTGGTTAGGACGTGGCTGAGGCAATGGCTGGCCCTGCGAAGCACGCGCTTCGCGACGACTCACCGGTCGAGCCGCCCCGGTAGCTGGGTTAATTTGAGCTTGAGGTGCACTGCTCTCTACATCCAACGCCTGACCGCCCTGAATCTGCTGACGGCCATTACGAAGAATATGCAGCATCTCCATAAACTGCTGCTCCATGTTGCCCAGCACCTGGTCAGCGTATGTGTCCGCATCTTCTTGAATGATCTTCGCTTCATTTACCGTGCGGCTGCGCATCTCTTCCCACTCCTGACGCGCCTGATTTTGCAGTTGCTCAACCTCGCTCAGCGTTCGCGCCCTAAGCGCGTCACACTCTTGCTCTGTCTGCGTTCGGAGCTGATTTGCCTGAGCCTCAGCCTGCCGAATCAAGCTCATCTCATTCAGAATTGTCGCCGCCTGCTTTTCCGCCGCCGTCACAATCTCTTGCGCATACTGCTCAGCCTCACCGAGGATTTCCTCACGCTCCTGCACAATCTGCACCGACTCCTGCACCGCCGCTGGCAAATTCACCCGCACCACATCTAGCTGATCGAGCAGTTCATCTTCCGAAACCATCGTTTTTCCAGTCAGCGGAAATCGGGGGCTTTCCAGCACAATTTCTTCAATGCGGTCTAGCTCTTGCTGAATGTTGAAGCGCTCAGAGGCCGGATTGTAATATTCGCCAGATGCAGAAGTATTCACGGGATTGCGGGATGAAGAATTTTCAGAAGATGGATTGACAGAAAGTCCAACTGGCGATCGCGGGGGCCGAGCATCCGCTGATCTGCCAACTGAGCGACCCGACTGGCGATTCGTCTGATAATTTGGGGCTTGAGGGTTCGTCGGAACATTAAACGGTGGCCTATTCGCAGGATAACCATACTGATCATTCGCGGCTCCATTAGCAGCCGACCCGTTCGCAGGTCTTCCTGAAGAGCCATTCCCTAGAGACCCGTTACCATTACTATTCATACGAGGTTCTGGCCGTAACATCTTTCGACATCAAGCGCAATATGTTCAGGAACAAGGTGATCGATAGGGCCGCCAAACTTGGCAATTTCCTTAACCAGACTACTGCTTAGGAAACCATACTCCGTAGAAGTTGCCAAAAATACGGTTTCAATCTCATCAGACAAGGTTTTATTAGTATGCGCCATTTGGAGTTCTTTCTCAAAATCTGAGAGCACGCGCAGGCCCCTTAGCAACACCTTCGCCCTAAGCTTTTTAGCGTAGTTAACCGTCAAACCGTTGAAGCTATCAACCTCTACATTTTCCAGGTGCTGCGTCGTTTTCCGGATTTGCGCCATCCGCTCGTCAACCGTAAACAGCGGATTCTTAGTAGGATTGCGAGAGACCACCACGACCACCTTGTCATAAAGTTTACTGCTACGAGTAATAATATCTAGGTGCCCAAGCGTGATGGGATCGAAGCTACCAGGATAAATTGCGACCATAGAACAGGCTCATAAATAGGCTTAGAATAAAAAATTCTATTATCTTGAGGTTATATGACTAGAGCAGTGCTTAAATTCTCTTCTGAAGACTGTGGCATTTGTCACAAAATGTCTTTTTACGATGAAAAAATCGCTAAGGAGCTAGATCTGGACTTCGTCAATATCAAAATGCAGGACACTGCGACCTACCGTAAATACCGTAAAGTCCTGCTCAGCCAGTATCCCGACAAAGCGGACATGGGCTGGCCCACCTACATCATCTGCGATAATCCCGAGGGTAATTTCGATATCGTCGGCGAAGTTAAAGGCGGGCATCCCAAGGGCGAGTTTAGGTCACGCCTGCAAGCCGTTATCAGCTAGGCTCAAACAGCAAATCCGCACTCCAATCGTAGAAAGGCTAGACCTATCTGCGATTAGAGTGCGGATTGAGCGTATAGAGAAATAGACCAGACAGAGCAAATCTAGCACTGCTCTATCTAGTGGGGTGATCTGGCTAGTAGGGTGACCGAAGAAGGCCCCTCCAGAAAGATGGACTACAGAACACCCAGGTTAGAAAGGCCCAAAATAGCGCCTGCGCCAATGAGATGACCTAAGCTGGTCACCGCGAGCAAAGCAGGCAATCCTAGACCCAAAAATACGCCACCCGCAGGATCGGCGTCAGGGATTTGAATAACTTGCTTGCCAATGAAGAAGGCAAGCACATTGCACGCGATCATGACAATAGCAACGCTAGGCCCCCACTCGGCGGTATGAGGAACATAGGCAGCGGCAGCAGCGATTAAAGGCAGCATCTACTTTCTCCGAAAAAGTTATTGAAAGGGCAGTTAAAACGAGTCAGACCTGATTGTCCAAAAATGTTTCTCGACATTAATCTTGATCGAGTTCTTCAGGCGTTGTAAGTTCTGACCGCTCGCTCAATCATTTCACGAAGATGGAAAAGCCTGTCTCCAAATCTACGGATTTCGTAGTAAGAGTTAATACTCACTTGCATTAGTTAACATTCAGACTAGTCCGTTCAAACGCATAGAATCGGATAGAGCAAACGTAAGGAGAAAACGCATGGCGCGAGGCTTAGCTTGGCTACCCCTATTAGTTCTGTTTTTTGGACTGGCCTGGGCAGGACGGAACGAATACCGCAAGTTAGAAGCGTACAAGGAGTGGGCGCAGCCGTTTGAGCGGGCCAAATACGATATTTACGCGGCGCTTGGACAGCAAGGAGATGTTTTAACCTGGGGATTGCCTACTCGTCAAGGGATTGTTAGCGTCGAAACGTTGAACCTAACTGAGGTGAGTCAGGCCGGGTTAGAAGTAAACGCTCAGCCGGTCAGCAGCGACGAACTGCCCAGTAAAGGAAAGTTCTCGTTAGGCTTTACCCTAGAGGACGGTCGCCACTTCAGCATTCCGTTTACCGAAGGAGAAATGGCGTGCCAGTGGCTCGACTTTTTACGAACCAAGATTCCGACCCGCTAAACTTACGTACTCGTTACATACTCGTTCAACCTTTTAGTTGAAGACCATGTCCGCAAAACCGCCTGCCCCTTCCTCCAGAGATCTCGCTCGTCGCAGACAGTATCTGCGCGACCAGCGGCGATACAAGTTTTATAAAGGCACCTGGCGATCGCTCGCGCTCACCGGATTTGCCGCCGGACTCTTATGGCTAGCCACTTCACCTGTTTGGCTAGTGCGCAGCCCGTCGCAGATCAACATCAGCAATAACAAGCTGCTCTCTGACGAAGCTATACAGGCGCTGCTACCGCTGCCTTACCCGCAGCCATTGCTCAAAATTAAACCCAAAGACTTGGAAGCCAGCTTAGAAACCCATGCACCCATCGCAGCAGCGGCAGTGAGTCGGCGGTTGCTTCCACCGGGGCTGCATATTCGCGTAAAAGAGCGGCAACCTGTCGCGATCGCCCTTCCCGATACCGCCAGCCCCATGCAAAAAATCCCGGCTAAGTCAGCCGCCTTTAGATCACCTGGACTGATTGACGCCCAAGGCTACTGGATGCCGCGAGACAGCTTTCAGTCGATCGGCTCAGCCGCTAGCGAACCCACGCTAACGGTGAGAGGAATGCAGGCAGGCGACGAAAAAGATTGGCAAGAAATGTATGAGGAGATCGCCCAAAGCCCGGTAAAGATTACGGTCATAGACTGGACCAGGCCAAGCAACTTAATTTTGCAAAGCGAGCTGGGAGCTGTTCATTTAGGTCCATATGGCAGGGGATTTGAAGCTCAGTTGGTAGCGCTCGATCAGTTGCGATCGCTCAACGAGAAAGTGAACCCTGAAAAAGTCGCCTTCATTGACCTGCACGACCCAACGCATCCCATCGTCGAAATCTTGCAAGCGGCTAGCACCCCAGCCAGTCCTAAGTAAGTAGCCGGTAAATTTTCGGCTAAAGATAAACCTTCAGCAATCCAGGAGCCTTTAGGGGGCTTTTCTCTTAATATAAAGCAGACATGAGGAGATCCGTTTTCAGCATCAAAACTATAGCGGCAGAGTTTGGTTTTTTAATCAAGTTCCCCTATAGTTAACTCAATCACATCAGACAAAGTTGAAGTGAAATAAATGGTGCCGATAGCAGTATTTTCATGTTGTTGAGCAGGTATATTTTCGCGATAGACTCTATAATTTTTCGTTGAAGTTACTTTGAGCGAAAAACCTAGCCAGCAAGCAGAAAAACTAGTCAGCGAAGTTAGCTGTTTTCTTCTGCGCAGACGCTTTCAAGCGATTGCCTACTGTGATTTCATCCATATATACCTCATAATGTCTGTATCATCAGCGCGCCCTATGAATAACGCTTCCCTTCATACAAATTCTTTTGCGGACGATGGGTCTGATGTAAAATCGTCGTCTTCAAGTAATAATGGCAGTGCAATGTCAGCGGAAAGGCCGATGAGCGGAGATATCATACCGAGCAGCGTTGCTAGAATTAAAGTGATCGGCGTCGGTGGCGGTGGCTGTAACGCCGTCAATCGAATGATTGACAGCGGGCTAGCAGGAATTGAATTTTGGACGGTCAATACGGACGCGCAGGCACTGACCTACTCGTCTACAACGAATGCGATGCAGTTGGGGCAAAAACTCACGCGTGGACTAGGCGCGGGCGGCAATCCGTCCATCGGACAAAAAGCAGCCGAAGAGTCGCGCGATGAAATTTTTCAGGCCGTAGAGGGCTCTGACTTGGTCTTTATCACCGCCGGTATGGGTGGCGGCACCGGCACCGGCGCGGCCCCAGTCGTCGCTGAGGCCGCTAAAGAAGCGGGCGCCCTCACGGTGGGCGTAGTCACTCGTCCCTTCACCTTTGAAGGCCGACGACGCACCTCTCAAGCAGAAAGCGGAATTGCCGCCCTGCAAGCTAGCGTAGACACGCTGATCATCATTCCCAACGACAAGCTGCTCTCGGTTATCTCTGAGCAGACGCCGGTACAAGAAGCCTTCCGCGTTGCTGATGACATTCTGCGCCAGGGCGTGCAGGGCATCTCGGATATCATCACTATTTCTGGACTGGTCAACGTTGACTTTGCCGATGTTCGAGCGGTGATGGCCGATGCTGGATCTGCGCTGATGGGAATTGGCGTAGGCTCCGGTAAGTCTAGAGCTAGAGAAGCGGCGATCGCTGCCACATCTTCACCCCTGCTCGAAACCTCCATCGACGGAGCTGGCGGCGTCGTCTTCAACATCACTGGCGGCAGCGATCTCACGCTGCATGAGGTCAATCAAGCGGCTGAAATCATCTACGAAGCCGTCGATCCAAATGCAAATATCATCTTTGGTGCGGTCATCGACGACCGCCTCCAGGGTGAGATTCGCATTACCGTTATTGCGACCGGCTTTAGCGGTGACAACCGCAGCATTCCGTCTATGAGCAGCGCTCGGACAACGCCGATGACGCGATCGCCCGACAGCGAAGGTTTCGATGGCCCTTCTGATACCCCTACGAGCGGCGAAGAGCAAAGCGGACAGCCCGTAATAGCCCCTAACTTAGACATTCCTGAGTTTTTACAGCGCCGTCGCGGTCGATAGGGAGTGCGTACTTAGAAACCGTATATTTCTGCCAAATTCAGCCTATGTAGAAAATCCGTTTACTTCTTAAGTTTGAAGTAAGCGGATTTTTTTATTCCGTCAGTATCCCTACGCTATGATTTATCTATGGAGCTAAAAGCCTTACCCACCGATATCGTTTCGAGCGATTCCAGGGCCGTCTTAGGCCACATTAAGCTGGACAGAAGCTTGTATCCGGGCACCTACGTCGATATCGACGGGCAAACCTATCAAATTTTGGTGCGCCGTCATCAGTATCAGCTCAAGCTCGGTCGCTACTATCTACACAAAGCGATCGTCCATGTAAAAGAAACCACCGTTCCAGAAGAAAGAACGCTGCTAAAGGGCACCTGGGTCATTGGCGACATCACCTGCACCTACAATGCCCGCTCCGAGCTAATGCGCTGCGCTATCAACCCTAGTGGTCCCTGCGGTGAATGCACCCATTACGAACCGGCAAAGTCCTAGACAGTCTCAGAGTTAATCAGAGTTCTGAATCGGGATTCTTAGGTGACTCATTGGATGTCGCTGTCGCCGATTCAATCTGTTCTATGGCTTCGGCAAACCGCTCGCCAATTGCCACATAGCCATCTGCTGTGTAGTGAAGGCTTACCATCGGCAGGTCATTTGTTTTGATCATTTTGGCATTAGGAATTTGAATGTTTTCCTGCTGCTGCTGAACCAGTGGCCAATTGGGTAAGCCCTGCAAATCGTCGGGTTGGCCGAGCTGAGCATAAACCAAAGGTGTCTCTGGTTTACCAATATCTTGCCGAAAGTTGTAGGCAAAGGTTGCGAACTTTTCGGCCCAAGACTCTGCGGCAGGTCGCAAATCCGGAAACCGCGTGGGGTCGATGGTATCCGCTTCGCCTTGAAAGAACAGAATGCCGCTAACGGTGCCCATGGTAGAAGCGGCCCGGACTCGCTTCAGACAAGACCCATAAAGCGACTGATCGCTGAGCGCCTGCTCCCACTCGGTGATAGAAGATCCATCCTTAGCGCAGGGAATAAGGCCAATTGCCTGTTCTGTGTTTGAGAGCGAGAGCGATCGCGCAAACGCCAGCGCAGGCCCGAACCCAGCCCCCTCATCAGCCGAAACCTGATCTACTTGGCCTTCAGCACTATCGACTGGAGAAGTCGCCCTGTGCCACTGATAGTCATTACCGAATGTATAGGTGTTTTGGGGTAGCTCGAATCCGTCCGGCACCGCCGACTTGCCGACCATATTGGACTGGCCGACCAAAACATAAAGCTTCAGCTTGCCCTGCACCGGTTCTGGAATGGTTACTGGTACGAGCGGGTCTTCCAAAGCGGCCGTAGGCGCATGAAAGTAGTCGTAGATGCCGACCTGCTTCATTAGCGCCCCAATCTGCGTACTGACATTAAGATATTTCTGACTCACGATGCCAGCGCCCACACCTAGCGCCAAAATAAATCCAAAAGCGGTTGTCGTACTAATCGCGCGTTTCATAAGGGGAGGCAGGAATACAAAGAGTAGGCGATCGCTCTAGAGTCCTAATAGAGTAGGCGCTTATCGGCTTTGTTGATCGTCAAAAGACCTTAAACAAAGTCGAAGTGACTACGCATTAGCAGACAACAACGCTAGACTGGTAGAGAACATTAGCCCCTCAGGGCCTCACAACCGCTCTTAGATCTAGACCTAGTCGAGTATGCATTATGGCTCATATTAAAGACCGTCGCTCTCAGAATGTCGAAGGCGATTTCTACGTAGACAGTAGCTGCATCGACTGCGATACCTGCCGCTGGCTATCGCCCAAAATCTACCGTCGAGCAGGTAGCCAGTCAATTGTGCATCACCAACCCACCACCGCAGCCGAACGCGTCGCAGCGTTAGAAGCCCTACTCGCTTGCCCAACCGGATCTATCGGCACCGAAAATAAGCCCACCGATATTCAGCAGGTTCAGCAACACTTTCCGCTCCAAGTAGACGAAAACGTTTTTTACTGTGGCTACCACTCTAAAGACTCTTACGGCGCAGCCAGCTATCTCATTCAGCGACCAGACAGTGAGGGCGGCAACGTACTGATAGATTCCCCTCGCTTTACGCCACCGCTCGTCAAACAAATTGAGAAAATGGGCGGCATCCGCTATATGTATCTCACGCATAGAGACGATGTTGCCGACCACGAGAAGTTTCGTCAGCGCTTTGGGTGCGATTCTCCGCAGGAGAGGCCATGCCAACGCATCCTCCACCAAGCCGACATCACCGCCGACACCCGCTCAGTTGAGATCCAGCCCACCGGCACCGATCCCATCGAAATCGACCCTGACCTCACCCTTATCCCCCAGCCTGGACACTCCGCCGGACACACCGTTTTGCTCTACAAAAATAAATACCTATTTACCGGCGACCATCTCGCCTGGTCAGCCAGATTAGAGCAGCTCTACGCCTTCCGCAACTTCTGCTGGGACTCTTGGCCGCGCCAGATAAATTCAATGAAAAAGCTGGCCAGCTACACAAACGACTACCGATTTGAATGGGTGCTACCGGGCCACGGTCGCCGGTTTCATGCTCCTGCTGAGGAAATGAGCCAGCAAATGCATCAGTGCGTCGAATGGATGGAGTCGCAGACGTAACTCTCATATTTCATAGGCAAAAAAAGCCCAGTCAACTGACTGGGCTTACTGGCTTAAAAATTAACAAAAACAGATTCAGAGAATGTTCTAGAGTACGTCTTCTCTAGGATGGAAGCTAGGCTGCCTGTTGTCCGCGACGACGCGTAGTCAACGCACCCACCACCACCGCCCCTAAACCAATCAGCGCAGAAGGCTCGGGCACTGACTGAGGGACAACATCAGCGACGCTACCCATGACCTTAAAGTCGGGGCCGTTGTAAGGCTTGCCGTTACTGGTCACTCGCAGGGAGTTGATAAAAGCATTGCTGATACCTAAATCTGCCAGACTCACACCGATAGACCCTACTTTTTGAGCGCCGCTAATTTCTTTAGTGTCTATGTCGAACCCGGCGTAATCCCAGTTCTTAGAGTTCGATAGCGCTACTTTGTTACCAATTGCATTGCCGTTGGCATCTAGCGCTTGAATATCGAGTCGGCTGTTCATGCCGCGCTCCCAGATAAAGATATTGTCAACAGCTTTCGCAAAGTTCAGGTCGAGAATGAAGTTGCCTTGATCTTCCGTGTCGATAATATTATTGAGATTGAGGTTGCTCAAAACAGCAGCAGCACCTGCGTTAGTTAGGTCTTCCTGTTCGAGTCCAGTGGTTGCCAAATCGCCAATGTCGGCGCTTGCTGCACCGCTATTACCACCCGTGAAGATATCGTTAGAAAGAATGTTCGCAGAGGTCACCAACGTAAAGTCGCTGATGATTTTGCCGCTGTTTAAGGTAACTGAGTTTAAAATGATGTCGCCTTTGGCTGCATTTTTGCCGGTGAGCGCAGAGGTGTAGTTAGTTTGAAAAGAGAAGGCGTGGGCAGGAGCAGATAGCGCGATCGCACTTCCGGCGACGAGACCAGCAGTGGTTGCAAATTGGCGAATGTTCATCATGTTGTTTGGTAGGGTAAGGGGAATGAGTGAAATCAAGAAGCGGTAGAAAAATAAGATCTCGCTGCTTTGTGCTGACAGTTGCGATAGGTTCGTTGGCTAGGTTAGCCAGGGTCAGCTAGAAGCCCGCTCAATGTTCTTAGAATGCACCATTTACTCACCCAAACTTACGCTCGGTGTCACATTTTTGGCATCTGTTCTTAAAAGGCGTTCAGCGTCACGAAAACTACTGAGGGTGGCTGTTTGGGCTATTAGCGATCGCACCCATACACCCGCGACCTGAAGGCGATCGCACTCAGTAAATTCCTCAGCCGCTTTGGGATATCTACTCAAAGAACACCGCAGCGATGACTACTTAGCCTCCATCCAATTCTTCCCGGCATTCGCCTCTACCTTCAGCGGCACGCTCAGATCTGCTGCCAACTCCATCGTGCGCTCAATCTGTGGCTTTAGTTCCTCCCACTCTTCTAGCGGCACCTCAAAAATCAGTTCGTCATGCACTTGCAAAAGGATGTTGGCCTCATAGCCCTTCAGCAGTTCGTGCAGCCGAATCATCGCGACTTTGATAATGTCCGCACTCGATCCTTGAATCGGCGCGTTAGCCGCAGCTCTGAGCGCCGCAGCATCGTAGCCATTCGTACGTAAATTACCTAAGTCAACGTCCTTAGGATTTGTGCCTTTTAGGGCCTGTAAGCTGCGCGTAGAAAAATTGAAATAGCGCCGTCTGCCCGCAATGGTTCTGACAAAGCCATTGGCGATCGCCTCTCTCTGCATTTGCTGCAAATACTCAAACACCTTGGGATAGCGTTTGTTAAAGCGATCAATAAAGGTCTTAGCCTCCAACCGATGCACGCCCATCTCCCTGGCAAACCGGACGGCTCCCATGCCATAAATCACGCCAAAGTTAATTATTTTCGCCATGCGACGTTCTTCTACCGTGATGTCCTCTTTCTCTAGCAGCAGCGTTGCGGTTAGCCGGTGGACATCTTCATTATTTCGATAGGCATCGATCAGAATAGGTTCCTCGCTCAAATGAGCCAAAATGCGTAGTTCAATTTGAGAGTAATCTGCCGCCACCAAAGACCAGCCTTCTTTAGGCAAAAACGCCTGACGAATCTGACGGCTAAAGGCGGTTCTAGTCGGGATATTTTGCAGGTTGGGATTAGAAGAAGACAGGCGACCGGTCGAGGTCACCGCCTGGTTAAAGTCGGTATGGACGCGTCCAGTGCGCGGACGAATTAGAGCGGGTAGCGCATCTACGTAAGTCGATTTCAGCTTAGAGAGCGTACGGTACTCTATCACCGCATCCACGACGGGATGATCGTCTTGCAACTTCTCTAGGGTCGCAGCATCCGTAGAGTAACCCGTTTTATTTTTACGAGACTTGCGCTTATCTAAGCCCAGCTTGTCAAAAAATAGCGTACTGAGCTGTTTGGGCGATCCCAGGTTAAATTCTTCGCCCGCTGCTTCGTAGGCAGATTTCTCAATCCGTGTCAGGTCAATCTCTAGCTGTTTAGAAAACTGGTTGAGATAGGGCTTATCTATGCGAATGCCCGTAGCTTCCATGTTAGCCAACACGGGTTCAGCCGGTAGCTCCACCTCTTGATACAGCTTTTCTAATTCTGGCACGACGGCGAGTTCTGCCTTGAGCAACGGCACCAGACGGTAGGTGGTATGTACGTCGCTGCCGCAGTAGTCTGCAACTGAGGCGATCGCCACCTCTCCAATCGTCTTCCCCTTCGGCACCAAATCCGTATAGCTCACCGTAGTCAGTTCCAAATACCGCAGCGAAAGATCCGACAGATTATGACTATTCTCCGGGTCGAGTACATAGCTGGCTAACATCGGATCGAACACTACGCCCGACAGCGTCACGCCCGCCCTACGCAGCACCAGCCGGTCGTACTTCGCATTCTGAAACGCCTTCGGATAGTCAGCGTTTTCCAGCACAGGCCGCAGCGCCTCAAGCACCGTTTCCAGCGGCAACTGCTGCCCCGCAGCATGGCCTACCGGTACATAGGCCATATCAGACAGGCCTGCGCCCCAGCAGCAGCCAATGCCAACTAAGTCAGCTTCTAGCGGGTCAATAGAGGTCGTTTCTGTATCCCAAGCAACTGGCTTCTCTAGGTCTGTTTGAGACTCTAGCTGCTTTACCAACACCTTCAGTGCTTTTTCTGTCGTAATAATTTGCGGCTTAATATCTACTTCCAGCAGGCCCATCTGGTCAACCGCATCCGTTTCTTCCACGCTAAAGAAAGCCAGCTCTTCATCTTCAAACTCTTCTGGCAGCACCTCTACGGGCCTTGCCTTTTGGGGTACGTAGTCCGACTCGCCGCCAAAGGAAGCCTGAAGCTTGCTCAAACGATTTACAAAATGCTGAAGCTCTAGTCGCTGAAGCTCTGGAACAACTTCTTCTGGCTCAAAGCCTTCCAGTTTGCAGCTAGCTAGATCCGTTTCGGTCGGAACATCTGTAATAATCTTCGCTAAAAACCGAGAGTCTTCCGCAGATTGCTTGCCAGCTTCCAGCTTTTTCTTAGTCGCCCCTTTAATCTCGTCAATCGAGGCATAAATCGTGTCCAGATCGCCGTAGGTATCGAGCAGCTTTACAGCCGTCTTTTTACCAATACCTTTTACGCCTGGAATATTGTCAGAAGTATCGCCGCACAGTGCCTTATAGTCCACGACCTGACAGGGTAAAATCTCCAGTTTCTCCAGCACTTCGGCAACGCCAAACTCTCTAGCCGAGCTAGTCTTACTACGGCCAAAAGCGTTGCTCAGGTACAGAACTTTAATGTTTTCTTCTGGATCGATTAGCTGAAAAAGATCCTGGTCGCCGCTCAAAATTCTGACCTGATATCCGGCAGCTTTAGCTCGGGTCGCCAGCGTACCAATCAGGTCGTCGGCTTCGTAACCCGGCTCGCAAAAAATCGGCAGCTTCAGCTTCTTCAGCAGCCCCTTTAAATTTTCAACATCTTCAGTAAACTCTTCTGGCGTCTCAGCGCGGCCTGCCTTGTAGGTATCTGTTTTTTCGTGGCGAAACGTCGGCTTGTCCAAATCGAAGGTAATCGCGGCGCTATCTGGATTCAGTGCTTCGAGGGTATCCATCAGCGATTTGAGAAAGCCAAAGCAAACGCTAGTCGGAATGCCTTGAGAGGTACGCAGCCCACCGTCTCGGCTACGGGCGAATGCATAAAAAGAGCGAAAGGCTAGCGAGTGCCCATCTACTAGCATCAGCATAGGCTTGTCTGCCTGGGCCTGACCAGTGTCGGAGGGCGGCTGTTGGCTCAAGGTCTGTTGGCTCAGATCGGTAGTCAATTTAGTGCAGGCGAGCGACCCAACTATTATCCGCTAGCCCCGAAGAAATGGGGAAAGAATTGGAGGAGACGCCCTAAAAAGTTAGGAGAAGCGAAAAGGGAAGGTAAAAAAAAGCACCTGAATAACTTCAGATGCTAAGGGGGTTTGATTTCTAAATTGTTTATTGATCGCTCAATAGGGAGGAGACCTCGCCGCTGTGTTTACACAAAGCAGCCGTTGCAAGATAACCAGAAATCCAAATACAGCGTGGGTCGGTCAGCACCGCCTCTGTCTGTCTTTGTAGATGAGCGCACTTGTTAAATCTCTGGTAAGCAGTGTATCAACAAATACTGTTTTAGGTAACATTTCTTTGCGGCTTTCACTTTATTTATTTGAGATGAGCTAGCAAATCTGCGTTTCAATGCATTTAATAGGTTAGCTAGAACGCCCTCTAGTCATGACAAATCAGGTTTTTGCAACATTGTGTAGCCACTCTATATCTCTAAAAGCAATTCGATTTTATGTTATGTAGCGCTGACTTTAGCGGCGGTTGCTGGCTTGCGCTCGCCCGCAAAACCCTCATTACCATCAATCTCTGTCAATATAGAGCTAGCGTATTTGAGTAAATAATCAAAGCTTTGCAGATTACTTTTTTAGGAACCAGTTCGGGTGTGCCGACGCGATCGCGCAATGTCTCTAGCGTTGCCCTACGCCTACCCCAAAGAGCCGAAGTCTGGCTATTTGACTGCGGTGAGGGCACCCAGCATCAGTTTCTAAAAAGCGACTTCAAATCTAGTCAGGTGCGCCGCATCTTTGTTACGCACATGCACGGCGACCATATTTTTGGGCTTCCCGGCTTCTTAGCTAGCTGCGGCATGGCCGGAACGGGTCAGCAGCAAATAGATATCTACGGCCCGCCCGAACTGGGAAAGTATTTAGACGCCTGCCGTCGCTACTCCAAAACGCATTCCTCCTATCCCCTGCAAGTTCACGTTACCGAACCCGGTAAAGTCTACGAAGACGACACCTATATCGTGAGCTGCGAGCGGCTGAAGCACCGCATCCCGGCGCATGGCTATCGCGTCGTTGAGAAAGATCAGATCGGCCATTTCGATGTTAAAAAAGCGGCGAATCTAGGGATTCCACCCGGCCCCCTGTACGGCCAGCTAAAGCGAGGCGAGGTGGTTACGCTCGCGGATGGTCGCAAGGTCAACGGCGCAGATTTATGTGGGCCAACTATCATGGGCCGCAAGTTCGTTTACTGTACGGATACGGTGTTCTGTGAGAATGCGATCGCCCTAGCAGACCAAGCCGATGTCTTAATTCACGAAGCGACGTTTGCCCATCAGGATGCAGAACTGGCCTATCAACGAATGCACTCCACTTCTACTATGGCTGCTCAAGTTGCCTTGGCAGCGCAGGTAAAACAGCAGCTTATCCTGACTCATTTTAGTCCGCGCTATGCGCCTGGGAACGCGCTTGAGCTGAAGGATTTGCTCTCTGAAGCACAGGCGATTTTCCCCAATACGATTATGGCAAAAGATTTTTTGACCTACGATATTGAGCGATCAGGAGAAGCAAAGCAAGTCAAAGTTAGCGCATAGCGAGTCTGAAAATGCTAATCGGCTTTGGCACTGTTTTTTTCTAAGCGCGATCGCAATTTTTTCAAATGATCATGGCTACTCACAGGCAGTCGGGGACGAGGTAACTCTTCGTTCGGCCAGTTCGGTAAATCGTCACAGGTATTAGGGAGCCGATGGGAGCTGCTTGTAGGTCAGGGGAATCGGCATCTCGCACCTGGCACAGCTCGCAATTTCCCAGAGCGGTGAAAGCAAGTCGGCTAACGATTGCTGAGTGCCTCTTAAATGCAGCATATTAGAATTCGCATGCATCAACGCTTGCCAACACTGCTCAAACTCATCGCTGTAGCGATCGCCTTGAATAATGCCTTTAGGCAAGTAGAGCGCACCGTCAGGCTCGCTAATTACACCCTTACCTAGCTGAAACCAGTGAGCCAAATACTTTTTCACTTCACCGCGCGAGGCCATATAACAATTTTTATTACAAGCGTCTTAACTTTGTAGAATAGGCAAAGAACTGCTGTGATTGACATCTCTCCAGAAATAATTAACTATCGCTAGGACGCGAACGATCGCCTACGCTTTGCCCAAGCTGAGCCAAATTGATCGCATAGCCGCTAGTGACTAAATAAACGTCGGTGGACAGTTCGCCGACTTTACGGCTGAGGGTGCCGAGGCGATCGCGGAAGGTTCGCCCCATCTCGTAGGCAGGCACCACGCCCCAACCAGTCTCTTCCGCCACCAAAATCACCGTTGCTTCAGTTTGTCTCAAAGTAGCTATCAGCTTTGCTTGAGTTTCCTGCCACTGTGCGTCCGACTGTGCTATCAGGTTAGCCAGCCAAGTTCCTAATGAGTCGATCAGTAGACAGTGGGATGAGGTGTGTTGGGCGATCGCCTCCGAGAGATCCACCGGGACTTCCACACAGCGCCAATCCTGTGATCGTCTCTGCACATGCTTTTCTATTCGCGCCTGCCACTGCGGGTCACTCGGATTGCGCTGAGCAGTCGCCACATAAATCAGTTGCTGAGCGGCCTGTGCTGCTTCCTTCTCGGCTAAGGTTTCGGCCCACTCGCTCTTACCCGAACGCGCTGGGCCAGTAACCAACGTAGTGCTCATAAATTGCGACGTCGCATAGCTAGATTCAACGATAAAGCTCTTAGGAGTGTGGTAAATTAAGGAACTGTAGTTTAGCCCGTTTTGGGAACGCAATTGGAGGTTTTCGCTTGGAGTCTATGGAGTCGATTGAAACACCCTTTGAATCGGATGCCCGGTTCATTTTAAAAGTACTTTGGCTGGATAAAGACGTTGCCTTAGCCGTCGATCAGGTTGTTGGAAAAGGCACGAGTCCTCTCACATCTTACTTTTTCTGGCCGCGCAACGATGCCTGGGAACAGCTCAAAACCGAAGTCGAATCCAAGTCCTGGATCACCGATGAAGAGCGCGTTGACCTGCTCAACAAGGCAACCGAAATCATCAACTATTGGCAGGAAGAAGGCAAGTCCAAGCCAATGAGCGAAGCCCAAATCAAGTTTCCAGAAGTTGCCTTCACCGGTAGTTCATGATCGTTTTTCCAGTTGGGATGGTTTTCCCAGCTAGTTAATGCAAATGTAAGCAAACCCTCTGGCAATCAGCTCAGGGGGTTTCTTTTGATATCAATCAGGTTATTAAATGTCCAACCTGTCTTATTGGAAAGTGTTCTGCCAGTGGCAGCGAGACAACAAATCTGTAGCGCTACCAGAGCATATTTCCCTTTCTAAATAAATCGCTTTGCGGCTAGATATCGGCTAGCAAGTGCTTTCAACGGTAGAGTATCAAAAGTTTTTTGTCAGCAGATAAGCCAAATTCTCCTGACGATTTCAGATCAGGCGTTTATTGACTTGCTAAAATCTTTGTCGATTGATTTTGGCTCGGAATAATGACTATTCTGCGAACATTTCTGCTAAAACGCGCAAGACTCCTTTTTGTGCAGTCTTACTGAGCCTGCCTAAATTCTTTATTAATCGGGCTTTATCCACCGTCCTAATTTGGTCGAGCACAATTTGACCCTTCTTATCTTGAAACTGACAGCTCACGCGCATCGGATAACTTCGTTGGCCCGTAGTCATCGGAGCGACAATGACTGTCGATAGATAAGGGTTTATTTGATCCGGTGAGATAATCACGCAGGGTCTTGTCTTTTGGATCTCAGCGCCGACGGTTGGATCTAGCACTATCAGAAAGACATCGAACCGTCTTACCACTCCCATTCAGCGTTGTCCCATGTGGTTGCGATCGCTCCATCCAAAAGCGAATCGTCTCCATTTTTGACCATTTCAATGCAGGCTTCTTCCCATCCCTCTCTTGGTCGGGATGCTGGACGAACCACTAGGCAATCTTCTTGTACCGCTAGCTCAACTTCCGAGTGCAGCCCGCACTGCTCTATCAAGACTTTAGGAATGCGAATACCTTGCGAATTCCCAATTCTAATTACCTGAGTCTTTATAGCACTAACCATATATCTACATCTCAGCTAAGGTAATTACATTGTATCTACTTCTGATGGGAATGCGATCGCCCAATAAAGTCTCTGATATCTGTCTAATGCAGAAAGCGCCACGAACTTTCACAGTCCATAGCGCTTTGCAAACAAATTAAACTAGACACTATCTCTAGATACTACCGCCCGCAGCCTGCAACCGAGCGCGAGCTTTCTTCAGAGCATTACCTGCCTGCATCGCCGCTTTGCGATCGTCAGCAGATACGCTATTTGACTTTGCCTGTGCATCCTGATAAGCCTTTTCAGCTTCTTCTCTATTGATACTGTCGCCACGCTCTGCGCCGTTGACTAGAATCGTCACTTCGTCTTCTTCCACTTCAGCGAAGCCACCCATCAGGGCGATAGAAGTCCACTCTTTACTACCGCTCGTCGCTCGAACGCGCAACACGCCGGTATCCAAAGCAGTTAACAGCGGTGCGTGACCGCCCAAAATGCCAAGTTGACCAGTAGTGCTAGGCAAAATCACTTCTTCGGCTTCGTCATCCCAAACCGTTTTATCAGGCGCTACCACGCGCACGACTAAAGACATAGCTCTCTTAAATGAATATGGGCAAATAAATGTAGATTGTCAGGTCTGGAAATTAAAGCGCTCTGCTCCCAGACCGTTTATCTACGTCAGGATAAAGCAAAACACCGCTAGCTTTATCCTGACAAGTCATCGGCATGGGATTAAGCAGCTTCCGCTTTCATCTTCTCAGCAGCTTCCATCACTTCCTCAATACCACCTTTCAGGTAGAAGGCTTGCTCAGGAATATCATCGAGCTTGCCATCGAGAATCATATTGAATCCTTTGATGGTCTCCTCTAGCGTGACGTACTTACCAGACATACCGGTAAAGACTTCAGCGACAAAGAAAGGCTGAGAAAGAAACTTCTCAATCTTACGAGCGCGAGCAACCACCTGACGGTCTTCCTCAGAAAGCTCGTCTAAACCTAGAATCGCGATGATGTCCTGTAGCTCTTTGTAGCGCTGCAAAGTGGATTGAACGGCACGCGCTGTGTCGTAGTGCTTATCGCCAACGATGTCTGGCTGAAGCATGGTGGAGGTAGAGTCCAAAGGATCCACCGCAGGATAAATACCCTTAGAAGCCAGCGCACGAGAAAGCGTTGTGGTTGCGTCTAGGTGAGCAAACGTCGTTGCTGGTGCAGGGTCAGTCAGGTCGTCTGCGGGTACATAGACGGCTTGAATGGAGGTAATTGATCCATCAGTAGTAGAGGCAATTCGCTCTTGCAAGTCGCCCATGTCGGTGCCGAGGGTGGGCTGGTAACCTACCGCAGAAGGCATCCGACCTAGCAGTGCGGATACTTCAGAACCGGCCTGCACAAAGCGGAAAATGTTGTCGATGAAGAGCAGGACGTCTTGCTTGTTTACGTCGCGGAAGTACTCAGCCATAGTCAGAGCAGACAGAGCAACGCGCATCCGAGCACCTGGCGGCTCGTTCATTTGACCGTAGACTAAGGCCACTTTCGATTGACTGAGGTCGTCGGCGTTGATTACGCCAGATTCGATAAATTCGTTATAGAGGTCGTTTCCTTCGCGGGTACGTTCGCCCACGCCGCCAAATACAGACACGCCGCTGTGCTCTTTAGCAATGTTGTTGATTAGCTCTTGAATCAATACGGTTTTGCCGACGCCCGCACCGCCAAAGAGACCAACCTTGCCGCCTCGTCTGTAGGGAGCGAGCAGGTCTACAACCTTGATGCCGGTTTCAAATACGGCGGGCTTTGTCTCAAGGTCAATTAGCTTGGGAGCATCCCGGTGAATGGGTAGTCTGCTCTCTGCGTTAACTGGGCCTCTCTCGTCTACCGGCTCGCCTAGTACATTAAAAATTCGACCGAGCGTCGCTTTGCCCACAGGTACAGAGATTGGCTCACCGAGATCTTTGGCTTCCATGCCGCGAACGAGGCCGTCAGTAGTGCTCATCGAAACTGCGCGAACTTGGGAGTCGCCTAGTAGCTGCTGCACTTCGCAGGTTACGGATACTTCGTTTCCGGCTGGGTTTGTACCGGTAATTTGAATTGCGTTATAGATTTGGGGCAAGCTGTCACCCGGAAACTTAACGTCTAAAACTGGGCCAATAATCTGAGTGATATAGCCAATGCCTGTCTTCTCTGCGGTGGAGACCATTCCTGCGCCTGTCCTACGTTTTAGCTGTACGGCGACTTATTTGATCTATCTGTTGAGATCTCAATCTTTTATAAGTGCCATGTTTAAGATTATCATCAGATGCCTCAGAGAAATGATGAGTTATGAGGGGTGAGTTCGGAAACCCGTACCGCTCGACTCATTGCATGTGATGGGCGAATTTCGGTAAATTAGCACTCAACAGCAGAGAGTGCTAATTTCTGCTCTTAAGCCCTGCAGAACGACTGCTGGGCTTTAGTTATGCGAAAGCACTCGACTTTGCTTTATTTCTATTTCGAGTCATTACGGAGAAAATTACTATGGCTGCCATCTCTCTAGGCAACTCTACACTCAAGCCCCTGGGCGATCGCGTCTTCATCAAGGTCAACGCGTCTCAAGAGCAAACGGCAGGCGGCATTATCTTGCCTGACGCCGCGAAAGAAAAGCCTCAGGTGGGCGAAATTACTGCTGTTGGCCCTGGCCGCATCGACGACAACGGCAACCGTCAGTCGATGGACGTAAGCGTGGGCGACAAAGTGCTTTATTCCAAGTACGCAGGCACTGAAATCAAGATGGGCGATGAAGAGTACATTTTGCTCGCTGAGAAAGACATTTTGGCAACGGTTGCCTAGTTTTTCTAAGAATTGAACTTTCTGAGCGCTAAAGAAAAGGAGCTAAAGCGTCGCGCCAGTAGACGACTCATTAGCCTTTTAGTCGCTTCGATTTACCCGATCAAAAGCTAAGAACACAAGAAAAGGACAAACAATATGGCAAAACGCATTATTTACAACGAAAATGCCCGCCGTGCGTTAGAGCGCGGCATGGACATTTTGGCTGAGGCCGTCGCCGTGACGCTTGGCCCCAAAGGACGCAACGTCGTTTTAGAGAAGAAGTTTGGCTCGCCTCAAATCGTCAATGACGGTGTGACGATCGCCAAAGAAATTGAGCTAGAAGATAACGTTGAGAATACGGGCGTTGCTCTGATTCGTCAGGCCGCCTCTAAGACCAATGACTCCGCCGGTGACGGGACAACGACTGCAACCGTGTTGGCTCATGCCATCGTGAAAGAAGGTTTGCGCAACGTGGCGGCGGGTGCAAATGCGATCGCCCTCAAACGCGGTATCGACAAAGCCACGGCTTACCTGGTTAAAGAGATCGCTAACCAGGCGACTCCGGTGGGTGATTCTAATGCGATCGCTCAAGTCGGCTCTATCTCTGCCGGTAACGATCCTGAAGTGGGTCAAATGATTGCTAATGCAATGGAGAAAGTAGGTCGCGAAGGCGTCATTTCTTTAGAAGAAGGCAAGTCGATGACGACTGAGCTAGAAATCACTGAGGGTATGCGCTTCGACAAAGGCTATATCTCGCCTTACTTCGTCACCGATCCTGAGCGGATGGAAGCGTCTTTTGACGAGCCTTACATCTTGATTACCGACAAGAAAATTGCCCTCGTACAGGACTTAGTTCCCGTACTAGAGCAAGTCGCTCGCAGCGGTCGTCCTCTATTGATTATCTCTGAGGACATTGAGAAAGAAGCGCTGGCGACGCTAGTGGTGAACCGTTTGCGCGGTGTGCTGAACGTAGCGGCTGTCAAGGCTCCTGGTTTTGGCGATCGCCGTAAAGCCATGCTCGAAGACATCGCCGTGCTCACAGGCGGCACCCTCATCACTGAAGATGCTGGCCTCAAAATTGACACGACAACTTTGGAGCAATTAGGCTCTTCCCGTCGCGTCACCATTACCAAAGACAGCACAACGCTTGTAGCGGAAGGCAATGAAGCCGCCGTGAAATCTCGCTGCGACCAAATTCGTCGTCAGATTGAAGAGACTGAGTCTAGCTACGACAAGGAAAAGCTACAGGAGCGCTTAGCTAAGCTCTCTGGTGGTGTTGCTGTGATCAAAGTCGGTGCAGCGACGGAAACTGAGATGAAAGATCGCAAACTTCGCTTAGAAGACGCGATTAATGCAACTCGCGCAGCCGTTGAAGAAGGCATCGTCCCTGGTGGTGGTACGACTTTGGCGCATCTTTCGCCTGGCTTGTCCGAGTGGGCAACTGCCAACCTGAAAGATGAAGAGCTAACCGGTGCGATGATTGTAGGTCGAGCTTTGACTGCTCCACTGCGACGCATTGCAGAGAACGCGGGTCAAAACGGCGCGGTGATTGCTGAGCGCGTGAAGGAAAAGGATTCCAGCATGGGCTACAACGCAGCGACTAACGAGTTTGTAAACATGCTCGAAGCGGGTATCGTTGACCCCGCGAAAGTAACTCGCTCTGCTTTGCAGAATGCGGCTTCTATTGCGGCGATGGTGCTCACTACCGAGTGCATCGTGGTAGACAAGGCCGAAGATGACAAAGCTGGCTCAGGTGCTGGCGGCGGCATGGGTGACTTCGACTACTAAGCCGATTAAGTCGTTCAATCGGCTGTAGCTCTATAGTTAGAGTCGATTGAATCAATTGCAAAGGAACCGACTGTCTATAGGCAGGCGGTTCTTTTGTTTTTGGGCTGGTAACGTTGTAAGGGAGGACTAGAGGGTTTTGTGATGACGGGTGATGAAATTTCGGCTGTGTTGAGCGATCGCTTCGGAGAGGCTTGCCAAAAAGTACCGCCAGACGCTTGGCGAGTAGAAGCCGACGACTGGCGCTTAATTGCGATTGAGTCCGGCCCCTGGTTAAAACTGATGACGCCCATCGTCCCGGTAACAGAAGCGCAGTCCTTTTTGCCACAGATGATGGAGGCCAACTTCGACGACACGCAAGAAGCTCGCTACGCCCTTCATCAAGAGGTCATTTGGGGCATTTTTCAGTACGACGAAGCCGCATTGGGCGTCGAGCAGCTCAACACAGCTATCGACAAACTACAAAAGCTAAAAGCGGACGGTATCACCGGCTTCTTTACGCGCACCATCGAAGTTCAGGTTAAAAAGATTATCGAAGCGGCCAAGCTCAACGGTCAGTCTTTAGAAGCGACAATCCAAACGCTAGACCGCTTCTATTCTGAAGGCGTGATGGGGGATATGGGCGAGACAGACTCGCAAAAAGCCCTAGATGCCTGGAAATATCAGCTAGAGCGACTGTGGCCCACCGTTGATGTTGATCGAGCATAAACCAATGGCTGACCCCAAACGAATGACAACCGAACAAATCATTGAGCAGCTAAAAGAAGATTACGCACGGTTTCCTGAAAACCAAACCTACAGTCTTTATGCTGAAGACGTGAAATTCAAAGACCCCATGAATAAGTTCGAGGGCGTCGGGCTTTTTCAAAAAATGATTGGCTTCATCGGCTGGTTCTTTGGCGACGTGCAGATGGATTTGCACAGCATCGAAGAATCCGCGCCATCGTTAATTGAATTACGGTGGACGCTAAATATGAATCCGCCAGTGCCTTGGTCTGCAAGGCTTCACATTCCTGGGCGCACCGAGCTATGGCTGAGTGAGCAAGGATTAATCGAGTCGCATGTGGATTACTGGAGCTGCTCGCGTCTCGATGTGCTAAAGCAAGTGTTCGAGTCTCAGCAGTATTAAAGGTATTGTCCTGAAGGGGTGACACAACGCTCGAAGGCTATGTGGCATATAGGTTTTGCCTT
>QBMC01000037.1 GCA_003242035.1 Nodosilinea foveolarum
AATGGAATTACAGAGCTATTCCTGAAAACTTGACAGTTATTGATTGAGCGTTCCTAAGCCATACGGCTGAGCGCAAGCCTAGTATGCTCAGTGGTGGCCAACAGCAGCGGATTGCGCTGGCTCGAGCACTGGTGACTAGGCCGCAGGTGCTGATGTTAGATGAGCCGTTAAGTGCGTTGGATGAGAACCTGCGGGTAAAAATGCGAGGCGAGCTAAAAAAAAATCAGCGGCAGTTTGGCCTTACCTTTATTCAAGTGACTCATCATGTAGAAGAAGCTTTTTCACTCTCAGATCAGATCGTGGTGATGAACCACGGTCATATTGAACAGGTGGCAAATCCCACAGAGCTGTTTAATACACCCTCCTCTCAGTTTGTGGCCAAGTTTATTGGCGACAATAATATCTTTGTGGGCAAAGTCGTCAATGCGGTGGCTGATGAAGATGGTAAAGACCTAATTGAACTAGAAATTGAATCGGTGGGAAGGCTCTTTTGTCGAGGGATTGCTACGCCCAAAGGCTCGGATGCAGCCTGTTCTATTCGGCCAGATCTAATTCATCTAGCGCCAAAGTCTAATTTACCGGCTGATAGTATTCTCGCTTCTCCTTCTACCGGTGCTAACCACGTGAGCGCTCGGATTACCGGTATTGAACTGACTGGCTATGTCACTCGCGTGTCGCTAATGCTCGAAGCCACCGGTCAGCCTCTGCTGTACAAGGCTCGTACTACCGACTGGATGACATCAGGGCTGCAAGAAGGAGAGCTGGTAACCGTTCGATGGTCAGCACAAGATAGCGTTTTCCTTCCCTACTAATAGAGAACTCTCGGGCTGGCTAAAGTTTTGTCACGTAAAAGGAGTTTGCTGATAGCTGCTAGTTTGTTCCCTCCTTCAATCTTGTTCCTTTTGTCGTTTATTTGAGTCAGTTTCAAAATGCCCAATATTACCCGTCGTCGTCTAATTCAAACTGGTTTAGCGGCTGGTGCTGCCCTTACAACTGTTCGCTGTGGCAGCGCAGACACCGAAGCTCCCCTGGGGACGCCGAACAATCCTGATACATCGCCGGAACTAAATGCCAATAAGATTAAAGATGTAACGCTGCGCTTTATTGGGACGGGTGTTGCCCAAGTGAACGACATTCGCGATAAAGCTCAAGAAGATCTAGGCTTTAAGATTGATCTGAAGGCGCTAAGTACAGAAGAGAATAATCAAATTGCGATTACTCAGCCGGGTCAGTACGACATGTTCGACGGTGAATATTTCAGCTTGCCGCTGGTGATTCCTTCTGGTAACTTACAGCCTATCGACATTAAGCGCATCAAGAATTTCGACAAAATTGTTCCTTTCTTCACGACTGGAAAGTTCAACGGACTGCCGATTGAAAAAGCGCAGGGAACCGCACCTATTAAGGTGATGTATCTGCAAGGCCAAGACTCTAAAGAGTTTTCGCCCACCCCTACCGATTGGGCGACGATGATTCCCTTTCAGTACAACGCGGATACCTTAGGCTATCGCCCTGACCTAGTTGGTCGAGAAATTACTTCCTGGGCCGATTTGTTTGACCCGGCTTTCAAAGGAAAAACGTCAATTCTCGATATTCCTTCTATTGGCATTATGGACGCGGCGCTAGTGGTAGAGTCTGCGGGACTGATGACCTTTGGCGATAAAGGAAATATGACCAAGGCAGAAATTGACCAGGTTACAGATATTTTGATTGAGCAAAAGAAGAACGGTCAGTTTCGTGCCTTTTGGAAGACCTTCGACGAATCTGTTAACCTGATGTCGTCGGGTGAGGTGGTTTTGCAGTCGATGTGGTCTCCGGCAGTGACCGCTGTAAAATCTAAGGGGATTAAATGCGTTTATGCGCCGCTGAAAGAGGGGTATAGAGCTTGGGGCGGTGGCGTCGGGCTTTCTCGGAATTTGGAAGGGCCTGCTTTGGATGCGGCCTATGCCTATTTAGACTGGCTGTTGGATGGGTGGGTGGGTGCCTTCTTAGGGAGACAGGGCTACTACAGCGCGGTGCCTGAGACGGCTAAAACCTCTATGTCTCCGGAGGAATGGGATTTTTGGTATGAGGGGAAGCCAGCGGCGGTTGATATGGTCGATCCGTTTGGGACGACGCTGGAGAAAGCGGGTGCGGTGCGAGACGGTGGCTCTTTTGAAGAACGGATGGGCAACGTTGTTGTTTGGAATTCTACGATGGATGAACAGGTTTATCTGGTGCAAAAGTGGAATGAGTTTATCGCTGCGTAGGTCTTAGGCATGTACAGAAACTGGAAAACGCTACAGCCTTATTTTCTAGCGATGCCGCAAGCACTCATTCTTCTGATGTTTTTGGTTTTTCCAATCATCATGATTTTTGTCGTTAGCTTCTGGCAGTTCAATGGCTATGCCATGACGCCCGCGTTTTCGCTGGATAATTACGTGAATGTCTTTACGTCGAAGGTTTCTCTTTCTACCTATCTAAATACGTTTAAGTATGTGGTTTTGGTGTGGACGGTTTGTTTGGCGATCGCCTTTCCAGTCGCCTACTTCCTTGCCTTCTGCATCGAAAGCGAAAGCCTACAAGTGCTGCTATTTCTACTGTGCACCATTCCATTTTGGACCTCGAACATCATCCGCATGATTTCCTGGATTCCGCTGCTAGGGCGTGAAGGGCTAATCAATCAGATGCTGCTGAATCTCCATCTGATTCAACAGCCGGTAGAGTGGTTTCTGTATTCCGACTTTGCCATTGTTTTAGGCATGGTGCATCTCTACAACTTTTTCATGATTGCGCCTATCTTCAACAGCATGATGCGCATAGATCGGATGCTGATTACGGCGGCTCAAGATATGGGGGCTTCCGGCTTTGGGGTCCTAAAGGAGATTATTTTACCGCTGAGCGCACCGGGGATTGCAATTGGGTCTATTTTTGTGGTGACGTTGGTAATGGGCGAATACATTACGGTGCGACTGATGGGCGGCGGTCAGTCGGCTTCTATTGGTAAGCTAATCAGTACTCAAATTGGCAGCTTGCAGTATCCTTTGGCAGCAGCGAATGCGGTGATTTTGCTCCTAATTACGCTGGTACTCGTGACCGGCATTCTACGGGTTGTTGATATTCGCAAGGAGCTGTAAGTACGATGGCTAAACGTTCTCCCGCTTTGTATGGGCTAGCTGCCTTTTTCGGCCTTTTCGTGCTGTTTCTTTATGGCCCGATGCTGGCTATCTTTACCCTGTCGCTGCAAGGGCCAGATGGGGCGCTGACTTTTCCACTGCGGAGCTTTGGGTTCTATTGGCTAGGTCAGGTTTTTCAAGAGCAGCAGGTAGGTAGTTTTGTAGAGTCTTTTCAGCGCTCTTTTGGACTGGGGATTTTAGTGGTGGCGATCGCCATTATCGTCAGCGTCATGGCTAGCATGGCGTTCCGCACTCGCTTTCGAGGGTCAGTTGCTCTGTTCTACCTCACTATTTCTAGTTTGGTAGTCCCTGGCGTTTTGATTTCTCTGGGCATTGGCATTACCTTTCAGGTACTTCAAATTCAAACCAACTGGTTTTCTTCGGGTTTAGGCGCTCACCTTACCTGGACGGTGCCGTTTGCCTTTTTGATTATGCTGGGCGTTTTCAACCGATTTAATCCTTTTTACGAAGAGGCAGCTCGCGATTTAGGGGCTAACGATGTAAAAACCTTTAAAGAAGTTGTTCTTCCACTAATTTTTCCTAGCTTAGTCGGCGTTGGCCTACTTAGCTTTACGCTTTCCTACGATGAGTTTATTCGAACCTCCCTAGTGTCTGGACAGAAAAACACGCTGCCCTTAGAGATTTTTGGCATGACAACAAACGTAACTTCTCCAGCACTTTACGCTTTAGGGACGCTCACCACCCTATTCTCCGTGACGATGATTGCGGCTGGTTTTGGGGCTTTCAAACTGCTTTCTCGCGATTAGTACTTGTCGTCGGAAAAAGTGAGCGATCACCCTACAATCGCTCGGCAACTTGCTTGAGCCTCTGTAGCTGGCTCTCCATATCTTTTTTAGTTAAGCTCGCTGCGAATTGTTTAAAGCCAAAGCTGACGAGCGGATTTGGGATGGTGAACTCAAAGCGGTTTAGCAGGGTTGTACCATTGGCTTCGAGCTGGCATTCCCAGCGATCGCACCCTCGAAAAAAACCATCAAACCCCCAGACAATTAGCCCCGGCGATCGCGCTATCACAGTACTCCGCAACGTCGGCGCAAGCACTGGAATCTTCAGCTTAAAATCAAACTCACTGCCTTGGGTGGTGCTCCACTCTCCTACCGGCTCACAAACCAGCGCCGAATTTAGCCACTGATGCATTAGCTGTTGCTCGGTAAAACAGCGCTCTACATCAGTCGCCGTTGCCGAAATAAAAACAGATTGCTCGTAAACATTCGGGTTACTCATCACTCATCATTCTCAACGCTGCTTGCTCAAAATCCGCGACTGCTTTCTCGGTGTCTGGATGGTTGAAGAAAGATTGGGCGATCGCCTCCGAAAAAGTAAAAGTATCCACGCCCTTCGCCGCCAAAACAGAAATATCTTCTACCTGCCGAATGCTCGCGGTCAATAGGCGAGTGGCGCTACCCACGCCATTTAGCGCTGCCTGCATATTAGCAACTTCCGTTCGGCATCTTTGCCTGAATCTCCAATGCGGCCTAAGTAGGGGGCCGCATAACTGGCACCAAGGGCGGCGGCAATCAGAACCTGATGCACTGCGTACACAGCCGTCAGAGTAACCGGAATGCCTTCTTTGATCAGGATGCGAGCGGCGGTTGCGCCAATCTGGGTGGCGGGCAATTTTACGACGATGCGAGCATTCCCTTGACCTAATGTTCGACCAATTTTAACTAAATCTTCGGGTGAACTGCCCCAAGATTGCAAATGAACTTCCTGGCAACCCAATGTGCAGGCTTGATCGGCTAGGGCAATCAAGCGGTCGGTAGTGCAGGCAACGTTGGCCTGCTCTAGCAGTAGCGGATTGCAGGTAACGCCATAAAACAGCCCGGTCGTCAACCATTTCCGATGCGCAGTCGCGTCTGCGGTATCTAAATAAAATCGCAGCGGCGCAGGATTATCTGACTGATTGACTGGAGCGGTTTCGGCGGTGGGTTTATCGGACATGGCAGAGGTGAAAGGAGACTGTAGCTTTTGAGTGCATCATCCGTCTGCTGAACAAGTTACAGGTAAGCGCCAGAAAAAACCACCCAACGCCTGCAAAAACAGACGGATCAGATGGTTTTAAGAATGGCTAATTATTCAATGTATTAAGCGATCAGGTCTTGAACGAATGGCTAAAGACCTGTCTATTTTTTCCCTAGACTAAGAAAGCGGCGTCAGGAAAAATTTGACTCTGTTCGCCGATGATTAGCTCGGGTGCAAAGTCGTCTGAGCTAGAGAAGAGGGTCTCACCTTCTGACTGCTGTTGGGTGCTGCCCAAGATATAGGAGGTATCTGCTGCGGTGGCGTTGGCTCTAGCTAGGAGCGAAACGTTGTCGATAAAGCCACCTACGCTGTCCACTGCGCCTACGGCTCGGAAGGCGAGGGTGCTGACATTGCGATCGCTCCCCTTAACCAAATACTGGTAGGTTTTCCAGCTACCAGGGCCACCGCCCGTGAGCCGGTCTATTTTTTCACCTTCCCAAAAGACATCCACCTCTGTGCTGCTTACATCGCGACCGCCGCTCGTAAAATCTACAGATAGCGTATAGTCCCGACCCGTCAGCGTATCTACGTTTTGGCCGACGGTGGTGTTTTGTCCGTAGGCGTCAAGTTCGATCCAGGCAGTCCCATCAGCCGCCTCCCCGAAGCGCTCGGTTCGCCGGTCTACCTTGAATCCAATACCAGAGATTTTGGTCCAGCCTTTGATTGCACTGTACACACCGAAGGAGTCGGCCTGCACCGGCGTGTCCTCAAAGCTACCGTTGGTTACTAAATTGCTAGCTAATTGAACGACGGGTTCTGCCGCCTGCACAACTCCCTGGTCGAGCGTGAAGACAGCGCCGCTGCCAGTGCCATAAAGATTGCGAATTCCATTAATGTCGTCGTCTAGTAGGAACGGAGCGGTTTGGCCTTCAAACTTGTTGCCAAGCACCGAGTTCATCACGGCATCAACCCCATCTTCATGGTCTAGTCCTAATGAATGGCCTAACTCATGAGTCGCGGTTTCGAGGAACTTGGTGTCTGTCCACTGCTCTGCGGTGTCGAACGTAATGTCACCGTAGGTAGGGAAGTAGGCGAAGGCTAAGGTTTTACCCGGGCCGTCAATTGCGTTGCTTTGCACTAAGATGTCCACCAGATCGCCCGCGCCAGGATCTTGGATTTCTTGAAAGTTTAGCGGTGCGTACTTAGCCCAAACGGATAGGGCGTTGATCACTAGATTCTTGGCTTGACTAAAGCTAAGACCATTGACGGCAAAGGCATCGTCGAAGGCAAAGGTGACGTTGGTGGTACCGTCGCTGCTGCCGCCCCATTTCAGCGGCTCAGCGCTGCTTTGGCCGTTGTAAATGCGATCGCCCGTTCTGGTAAGGGTGGTAAAGGCCGCTGCATTTGGTGGAATGGAGAACTCGTAGGCTTCGAAGGCTGGGGTTAAAAGAGGGGGGATGCGATCGCTGCTTCTACCGTTAGAAAAGATTGAGCTGGCAAAGCTAGTAAAGCTGCTAGGACGGCTGTTAACCGCATCTAACAAAGTTTGAATCGTTGTTTTAGCGGTGTCGTTTAGGTTTTCATCAGCGATCGCGGCCTCAGAGAGCGCCTGTGCGATATCGATCAGTGAATCGCTGGCAACTAACCCGTCAGAGAGCGCTGCTATCAAATCATCTCCAGATAAATCGAGAGATTCTAAGACGCGATCCAGGGTAAGAAAGTCTGACTCTAGAAGGGTTTGTAAGGTTTCTGTATTGAATGGCGAAGACATTATAATTTACGGCAGAAATCTGAAGACGGCTAAAAATAAATTTCAGCAGATAGGCTTTTCAACTGAGGTGAAGGCAAAGCGCTCAGTAGGCTATAGATTTCAAAGAGAAAAGCTATCTGCTCGATCTCAGTAATTGTTTAAGCTTGGCTAAAAGCAGCCGAGCTGTATTCACCTTGCGTCGGTAGTCCAGCCTTGCAGACTTAGGTTTGGCAAAAACTATTGACTGGCGTGATGGCGATGCTTACCTTGATCCTTTAAACAATTATGGTAGATGCGTTGTCAGTAGACGCATTCTAAAATGAAGTCTTGAGCAGAGACCTCCGCATTTTGATGAAGATTCTGTATCGAGCTTTACCGAGTTCGCTATTTTAGCCCTGGCGTACGTACGACGTAATTGAGCGCAGTGTCAGTGGGTTCACTGGTAACATAGGGCTGTTACAGATGCTGATAAGGGGTGAGGTATGACGGGTGAACTGGGTTATTCATTGCCTCCGGCGATTCGCCGCATTGCTAGAAACTTTCGGATTGCGGGCTGGGTTGGTCTTTGGGTGCAGTCGGTCGTGGGCGCGCTGTCGGCCATTATGTTCTTTATCTTTCTTCTGGGAGAGGGCAATAACTCAGCCAAGGCTGGCGCTGGTTTGTTTTTAACCCCGGCGCTAGTAGCGGTCTGTATTGGCGTGTTTTGGAGCTTTCGCTACGTCCTGTTTGGCCGCAAACTGGGTAACCGAAACCCCGATTTAAGGCCCAAGCCCAAGGACGCCGTGCGGATTGTGCGGATCGGTTTGATTATTGCTTTAGTGGGTCAGGCGTTGGCCATTATGGGCGGCGAGTCTGTGATTGCGCCGCTGCTGGTTAAGGGTCTGAGCCAAAGCGGAGTGACGGTTGACGGCCAAACCGGGCAATTCGTCGCTAGGCGGATTGATGCGCAGGATATACTACCGCTGTTTGCTGCGATCAACACGACGTTTACGCATTTTATTGGGCTGTGCGCTTCGCTGTGGCTTCAGTACGTGGTGGATCGCGCTTAAAACCGCGAACCGGGCTGTTGGAGAAATTCAATTTCTTCGGGGGTGCTTTGCCTGCCCAAAATCTCGTTGCGGTGAGGAAATCGGCCAAAGCGCTGAATGACGTCCCGGTGACGGATGGCATAGTCGAGACCGCCCTTTAGTCCTTTGTCTAAATCGGGGACGGTATTAACTAAGTTTTGCATGAGTTCTATACAGCGATTTTGATCCGTTAGGGCTTCGCTGTGCTCGAACGGTACGTAGACGAAGAAGCGTTGAGCTGGTGTGAGCTGCTGATCTTGGCCGGTATCGACTAAGTGAGCCGCGATCGCACTGGCCTGTGAGTCGGTGGCAAAGCTGCGGGGCTGGCCTCTAAATAGATTGCGCGGAAATTGGTCGAGTAATAGTAAGAGGGCGATCGCGGACTGTGGGTCTTCCTGCCAGTGGTCGATAGATCCGGCAGCGGCGTTTTCGTAATCGGTGAGGAATCGCTGGCGAATTTCCTGGTCGAAGTCGGGATTTTTAACGAACCAGGCTTTGCGATATTGACCGTAGTCGGCGTCGCTGGGGTGGCCAAACCAAAAGGTGAGGATGGCTTCGATTCTATCGGCGGGCGATGACATGATGAGGGAGGGCAGGATCTATCCGATGTCGTTTATTGACAGCATAGGATAGTTTTAGGGTTGTGCTTTTGGCTGTCAAATTCTACTGCTATGTCTTTTTTATCTGTTTTGTTGGCGATCGCCCTCCTAATCGCAGTCTATAGCTGGTTGACGGGTCGCCGTCTGCCTATCTTTAGCAAGCCTAAAGGGGGCGAACACACCAGTATTCAGCGCGATCGCGGCGTCAATCGTTCAACGCGGCGTCAGCTATTGGGTTTAGTCGGCGGCAATGCAACGGTGGCGGAACGGCTAGTTAGAGATTTGCAAGCGCACAATCCGGGTCGCACTGAACAATGGTGTTGGGAAAAGGCGATTTATGATGTTGAACGCGATCGCCGAGCCTAAGGGCTTTAGCTTGATGGCTTTACATACTTCGTCAGGCGAACACAAATTCTTGATAAACGCTGCCCGGATGGGTGAGCTACCGTTACGTATTGATTGGTTAGTCGCGGGTTGAAGACACCGATTGAGGTCTCTCATACGGTTGCTTTGCTTTGCACAAAACCATCAATATTTTTCGATTTATCACTACTTTGGGGAATGCTTTGTCTGTACGTATTGAAGGGCCTATCGACGGGCGTCATTAAGCGCACATCGGCCAGTGTTTTCCTAAAGTAGCGATACATTTACTGCACCCTTTCATTGAGAATTTACATGACAATGTCGCAACCCAAGCGAGCGCTAATTACCGGAATTACCGGCCAGGACGGTTCATATTTAGCCGAACTGCTGCTAGATAAAGGCTATGAAGTTCACGGGAT
Organism: Nodosilinea foveolarum; assembly: GCA_003242035.1. Classification (GTDB taxonomy): domain Bacteria; phylum Cyanobacteriota; class Cyanobacteriia; order Phormidesmidales; family Phormidesmidaceae; genus Phormidesmis; species Phormidesmis foveolarum. The sequence goes on from QBMC01000037.1 coordinate 9,334, forward strand.
TATTCGCCGCACGTCTACGTTTAATACTGACCGGATTGACCATATTTATGTAGATCCTCACAAAGAAGGGGCAAGGCTCTTTTTGCACTATGGCGACCTCAATGACGGCACCATGCTGCGTCGCATCTTGGAGCAGGTGAAGCCCCAAGAAGTTTACAACCTGGGCGCTCAGTCCCACGTACGGGTTAGCTTCGATTCGCCTGAGTATACGGTGGATACGGTGGCGATGGGGGCGCTGCGACTGCTAGAAGCCATTCGCGATTATCAGCAGCGTACCAGTGAGGAGGTGCGCTTTTATCAGGCGGGTTCTTCGGAAATGTATGGCAAGGTGCAGCATGTGCCGCAATCGGAGGAGACGCCTTTTTATCCGCGCAGCCCGTATTCTTGCGCGAAGGTGTATGCGCACTGGCAAACGATTAACTATCGCGAGTCGTACGATATGTTTGCGACCAACGGCATTCTGTTTAATCACGAGTCGCCGCGTCGAGGTGAAACTTTTGTGACGCGGAAAATTACTCGGGCGATCGCTCGAATCATTGCCCAGCAGCAGGAAAAACTATACCTCGGTAACTTAGACGCCAAGCGCGACTGGGGCTATGCCAAAGACTATGTCAAAGCAATGTGGCTGATGCTTCAGCAGGATAAGCCAGACGATTTTGTAATCGCGACCGGTGAGGCGCACTCTATCCGCGAGTTTTTGCAGGTGGCGTTTGAGTACGTGAATCTGGACTGGCACGACTACGTAGAGTTTGATGAGCGCTATTTGCGTCCGGCGGAGGTCGATTTGCTAATTGGCGATCCGACTAAGGCCAAAAAAGCTTTGGGCTGGCAGCCTGAAATTAGCTTCGATGGCCTAGTGAAGCTGATGGTAGACTCCGATTTGGCAGCGATGGGCCAAAAGCCAATTGGCAAGGCGGAAGGGGTTCCGGATATTGCGACTATTCGGCGTCAAATGATTGGGTCGATGGCGTAACTGCTGTTTTACGGTATAGGGGTATGGCAGGCTATGCTCCTATGTTTACTAGGTGACGGCCTGCTGGGTGATGCATCTGCTCGATACTTATGGTTTATTGATGTTTTGAAGGCGTGTTTTAGCACGTGTAGTTAGGGCTAGATACGGATGGAACTCGCAAATAAGAAGATATTAGTTACGGGCGGCGCTGGCTTTTTAGGGAAGCAGGTGGTCGATCAGCTCTTGAAGGCTGGGGCTAATGCTGAGGATATTTTGGTGACGCGATCGCGCGACTACAATCTCACCCAGATGGAAGCCTGCCAGCGGGCTGTCAAAGGTCAGGACATCATCGTTCACCTGGCGGCTCATGTCGGCGGCATTGGTCTCAACCGCGAAAAGCCTGCCGAGCTGTTTTACGACAATTTGATGATGGGCACTCAGCTCATTCATGCAGCTTACGAAGCCGGGGCCGAAAAGTTTGTCTGCGTGGGCACCATTTGCGCCTATCCCAAGTTCACGCCGGTTCCCTTTAAAGAAGACGATCTGTGGGCGGGGTATCCAGAAGAAACGAATGCGCCCTACGGCGTGGCTAAGAAAGCGCTACTCGTACAGCTAGAGGCTTATCGTCAGCAGTACGGGTTCGACGGTATTTATTTGCTTCCGGTGAACCTTTACGGCCCTGAGGATAACTTTGACCCGCGCAGCTCTCACGTCATCCCTGCCCTAATTCATAAAGTGCACCAAGCCCAGCTAAACGGCGACAAGTCTTTACCGGTATGGGGCGACGGCAGCCCCACGCGCGAGTTTCTGTATTCTACGGATGCGGCTCGCGGCATTGTGATGGCCACTCAAGCTTACTCAGACGCCGCGCCAGTCAACCTGGGGACGGGCTACGAAATTTCTATTCGCGATCTGGTAGAACTGATTTGCGATCTGATGGGCTTTGAGGGCGAGCTAGTTTGGCAGACCGATCAGCCTAACGGTCAGCCTCGTCGCTGTTTGGATACGCAGCGGGCTAAGGCGGCTTTTGGCTTTGAGGCGCAAACAGACTTCCGCGAGGGGTTAAAGAATACGATTGAGTGGTATCGCCAGAACGCTAAGGTGCCTCAGCCTGCTTAGGCAGATTTAAAGTGCCATCAGACAACGGAGAAGTGAGCCTGGGAAATTAAGTCTGTAGAGGACAGAAAATAACCCTCAAAACTTCTATAATTGGGGCGCAGTAGGGAGATAGTGACGCTAAGACACTATTCTGCTGCGCTTTCGGCCTTTAAAGTGTTCGCGTGAAGGCGATCGCACACAGGCTACCAAGACCGGCACATAGAGGGCACTGAGCAAGAGAGCATGGCAGAGGAAAACAAGTCTAAGAACGCTGAGAACGATATTATTGAGGGTGCAAAACCTGAAGATACGGTAGCCGAGACTGCGAAGCCAGATGCGGATGCGAAAGGGCTAGAAGCGTCCGACGATAAGCAAGTCAATGAGCCGGTTGCCAAGATAACGGAAGATAAATCTGGCGAAAGTAAGCCTGATGAGAAGCCGCCATCTGGCGATCAGCCAGCCGGTAAGACGGCGGGCGATGCAAAGGCAAATACGCCAGCAGCGAAGCCAACGGGCGATAAGAAGCCAGCGGCAAAGAAAAAGGAAAAGCCGCCGAAGCTGGAAGACAAGCCGTTTAATGAATTTATGGAGCAGCACTACTTGCCCAGCCTAAAAGAGGCCATGGCAGACGAAGGTATTAACGACTTGAACCTGGAGTTTGCGAAGCGCAAGCTAGAGGTGATGGGCCAAAGTGGTGACGATGACTACTGGCAGGTAAAAGGCGATTGGGAAGAACCGGGTGAAGGTCAGCGTCAGTTCAACATTGCTTTTATCGACGAAGATATTTCGGGACAAAAAGTATTTACGCTAACGTCTAACGGCGCGAAGCCCAGCACGATTGAGCAGTTTATGGGCGACGAGCGGCGAATTACGCTCGACTTGATGGTGCTGTACACGTTGCAGCGGCTGAATGGGCAGAAGTGGCTGACTCGGAATTAGAGTGCTTAGCCTGTAGGTCTTGTAGGGTGGCTATTTTGGCTGTTTGGAGCTGGACAGGCCACAGGCCCATCCCACAAGATCTTCAGGCAAAAGTTAAGAGAGCGCTGAGTTAGATTGACATAGAGTTTTGTACAGTCCCGATTGAGGATCAGTGCAAAAAGTGCCGCGCTCCTGTGAAGGCCATGATGATACCCAGCTCATTCGCTGCCTTGATTGAATCTTCGTCGCGAATACTGCCGCCTGGTTGCACAATTGCTTTGATGCCTGCTGCCGCTGCTGTGCGCACTGAGTCATCAAAGGGAAAGAACCCATCGCTGGCGAGGGTTGCGCCCTGAGTTTTTTTGCCTGCTTGTGCTAATGCAATGTTGACGGCTCCTACCCGGTTCATTTGGCCTGCGCCAACGCCGAGTGTGGTGCGATCGCTCGTAATCAAAATGGCATTGGATTTAACATGCTTCACCACCCGCCATGCAAACAGCAGTTCGGCCAGTTCGGCTTCGCTAGGCTGTTTCTCGGTAACGATGTTCCACTGCGCCGGGTCAGCTTTAAGATCGTCTGAGTTTTGAGTTAAGAAGCCGCCTGCGATTACCTTCACCGTTTGCTTTGGCCCCGAGACGAGATCTGCCAGCGTCAGTATTCGTAGATTCTTCTTTTTACTCAAAATTGCTTTGGCCGATTCTTCGCAGTCGGGCGCTACTACACATTCTAGAAAGGTGCCGGTCAGCGCTTCTGCGGTGGCTTCATCAATCGGTTGGTTGAGGGCAACGATGCCGCCAAAAGCTGAGATGCTGTCGGCATCGAAAGCCTGCTGGTAGGCGGCGGCTAGCGAATCGCCTACAGAGACGCCGCAGGGGTTGGTGTGTTTGAGGACGGCAGCGGCAGGCTTGTCTTCGCTAGGAAACTCGGCAATGATCCGGCGAGCGGCTTCGAGGTCTACTAAGTTGTTGTAGCTAAGAGCTTTACCCTGTAGCTGTTTGGCAGCGGCCCAACCGGTAGGGACTGCGCCATTTTGATACCATCCAGCGGCTTGATGAGGGTTTTCTCCATACCTCAGGGTTTGGTGGAGTTGGCCGCTGATGGCGTAGTGAGTGGGCATGGCCGATGCTTCGGTATCGTCTGTCTGGGTGTCGTCGGTTTCGGTGAGGTATTGAGCGATCGCGCAATCATAATTAGCCGTATGCCAAAAGGCTTCTCTAGCACACTTCGCTCGAAATGCCATTCCCGGATTGCCATTATTCGCCTTAGCGATTTCTAGATACTCGCTGTATTGCTCAGGATTGCAGAGAACGGTGAGGTACTGGTGATTCTTGGCAGCGGCGCGAATCATCGTGGGGCCACCAATGTCGATTTTCTCGATGGCCTCGGCAAGGCTAGTGCCCGGTTGAGCGATGGTTTGCTCGAAGGGATAGAGATTGACGACGACTAAATCGAAGGGACGAATGTCGTTGTCGCTGAGGTCTTGGGCGTCGGTGTCCTGGTCGGGGCGAGCGAGAATGCCGCCGTGGACTTTGGGATGAAGGGTTTTGACCCGCCCGCCGAGGATTTCGGGGGAGCCGGTGTAGTCGGAGACTTTGGTGACCGGGATGCCTGCTGCGCTGATGGCTTTGGCGGTGCCGCCGCTGCTGACGATTTCAAAGTCGAGATCTTGGGTGAGCGATCGCGCTAACTCTACTAAACCAGTTTTGTCTGAAACGCTCAACAGGGCAAGGCGAGGCATGAGAATCTAGGTGATGGGCTACGAGTTTAAGTTTAAAACAGTACAGGAAGAGGGAAATGATAGATGCTTGAGATGTGTCTATGATGATGAATGAATATTTTTGATGAGGCAGGTTTGGCTTGTCTCGTAGATTTTTATGGCTTTGAACGCGGTGGCGATTACGCCCAAAACGGATGCGGGTAAAAAAACAGATCGGCTGATTGTGCTGCTGCACGGCTGGGGCGCGAATGCTCAAGATGTGGCGGGGCTAATTGAGGCGATTAGCATGATTTCGATTCCTTTTAAGGGGCTGCTACCCAATGCGCCGTTTCCGCATCCGATGGTGCCGGGTGGTCGGCAGTGGTATGGCTTTCCGCCTAACTATGATTTTCGGATGAATTACGATTTTGGGGCGCAGGCGGATTTGCAGGAGAGCCGGAAGCTGTTGACCGAGTGGATGCGATCGCTCCCCGAAAAAACCGGTATCCCGCTCGAAAAAACCATTATGGGCGGCTTTTCTCAAGGCGGCGCGATGACGCTAGACGTGGGGCCTAGTTTACCACTAGCAGCCATGATGATTTTGAGTAGCTACAGCCATATGCCGATTGCTCAATGCGTTACGCCGCGTTCGGTGCTGGTAATTCATGGCAACCAAGACCCGGTGGTGCCCGTGGCTAAATCTGTAGATACTAAAAAACAGCTAGAGCAGCAGGGACAGGTGGTGACCTATCGAACGTTTGATATGCAGCACGAAGTTGCGATTGATGCCCTGAAAGCGGCTAGCCAGTTTTGCGTCAACATTACGGCTTAGCGGCGGTTTGAAGGAGGTATCGCGTCAGCCTGATTTGCGCTCCGGACGGCTTGTGAGTCTCTATGTGAAATAGGGCATAACATTTTATTTTGTTTAGAGTACTAAATATTTATTTATTTGCCTGTGGCAGCTTTTGTAACTAGTACTAAACTAAGACGTATAAAACCTCAACTCTCCGGTTTGGTTTCGGCGTTTCGAATTTGTCACGACAAGGTAACGAGCTATGCAACCGACTCAATCTCCTGCTGCGCCTTCGAAAGATGCGCCCTCAAAAACGCCGTCAGAGACGCCATCGAAAAAGACGGGACAACTGCATATTTCTGCTGAAGAAATCGCTCAGATGACGCCTGATGATGTGGCTAAGCTGGCTCAGCGACTGGAGCAGGACGAATATGAAACCGCTTTTGAAGGTCTGCAAGATTGGCACCTGCTAAGGGCGGTTGCCTTTCAGCGTTCCGAGCTGGTTGAACCCTACCTGCATTTACTCGATTTGGAAGCTTTTGATGAGTCGTAGTAAAAGCCATTTACGCCTTTGCTAGTTGGCTGATTCACTCACAGTATGAATGTTTTAATCGGCGTGACGGGTGGTGTGGCTGCCTACAAGGTCTGCGAGGTGGTTTCGACGCTGGCTAAGTCGGGTGCGAGTGTGCGCGTGATGATGACGGCGCGATCGCAAGATTTTGTCTCAGCGCTCACGTTTGCCGCACTTGCTAGAAATGCGGTGTATACGGATGTGGAATTTTGGTCGGCGCAGCAGGGTCGGCCCTTGCACATTGAGCTGGGAGAATGGGCCGATGTGCTGGCGATCACCCCCCTAACCGCAAACACGCTGGGAAAGTTAGCCCATGGCCTAGCAGATAATTTGCTGACGAACACGGTGCTAGCGTCGGTGTGCCCGGTGCTGCTGGCTCCCGCGATGAATACGGACATGTGGCAGCAGCAGTCCGTTCAGCGAAACTGGGAGGGTCTGCGACAGGACGCGCGATATCACACCGTAGGGCCAGGGGCGGGGCGTTTGGCTTGCGATCGCATTGGCACTGGCCGGATGGCTGAGCCAGTAGAAATCGTGGCGCAAATTGACTCACTGCTGCATACGCAAGGTCAGCGAGATTTGACCGGTAAACGACTGCTGATCAGTACGGGCAGCACTCAAGAATATATAGACCCGGTGCGGTATATCGGTAATCCGGCGACTGGGCGAATGGGAATTGCGCTGGCGCTAGCGGGGCTACACCGGGGGGCAAGCGTGACGCTGGTGCATGGGCCGATGAGCGCTGAGCTAAAGGCAACTGTGCCAGGTGATGTTCGAACTATTGGAGTGACGACAGCGGCTGAGATGGAGCAGGTGCTGTTGGCTGAAACGGCGATCGCCGATTGGATCATAATGGCCGCTGCGGTGGCGGATGTGCGTCCGACCACAACCGCTGATTTTAAGCTACCTAAAAAAGACTTGCCTAGCAGCTTACCTTTAAGCGCTGTGCCAGATATTGTCGCTAAGCTTTCGGCTGGCCGAACGGCGGGCCAAAAAGTGATCGGATTTGCCGCGCAGACCGGAGATGTCGTCGCGCCTGCATTGGATAAGCTAAAGCGCAAGCAGCTAGACGTAATTTTGGCAAACCCAATTGATCAGCCGGGTAGCGGCTTTGGCAGCTTAGACAATGAGGGCGTTATCCTAGCCGCCGACGGTCGGCAAGTTACGGTTGGCCGGTTGAGTAAACTGCGACTGGCTCACCAGCTTTACGATTTTTTGCTGCGCTAGGAATTTGTTGGTATTTGTAGACGCTTGGCTGCTAGAACAGACGGCTCCGTCTGAAGTCGCGATGCATACGAGAAAACCCAGAGGCTGAGCAATTTTACTTTCATTGCCACGCGCTTTTGTTACATTTTCTCTTAATAACTTCATCAGAAACGGGTACTTTTTCAAAGATTAGGAGAACTCCCTCCGGGAAACTACCGACTGGTTGCCCAGTGTTCTTATCATGACGTTATCCAGGCTTAGTGGCGAGCACAATTTGGCTAAGTTCCTATGAAATCAAAGCATGTGTCTATGGTCACTACCTTTTCCTTCCAACCAGAGCGGCCTTCTGCTCTGCAATCTGCGTTATCTACGCACCGCTCTAGAGCGGCTGAAGTTGCTGATACGGCTCGAACCCTTAATTGGGGTAGCCCACTGCCCGCTGCAACTAGCACCGCCAAGCGTATCATTGACCTTGCCGGGGCTTTAGTGGGTCTGTGTATTATGGCTGTGCTAGTTTTACCGATTGCGATCGCGATTCGCCACGATAGCCCTGGTCCGCTGTTCTTTCGTCAGTTGCGCTATGGCTATCGGGGCAAACCTTTCCTAATCTGGAAATTTCGCTCCATGGTATCTGATGCTGATGCCAACCAGCATCGGGTTCAAAATGAGGCGCGAGGACTTATCTTTAAAAATCGGGCTGACCCTAGAATAACTAGGGTGGGACGCTTTTTGCGACGCACTAGCCTAGACGAGCTGCCTCAGTTTATTAATGTGCTGCGCGGTGAAATGAGCTTAGTCGGCACCCGTCCACCCATTCTCAACGAAGTCATTCAGTATCAGCCTCACCACTGGCAAAGACTAGCCGTAAAGCCCGGAATGACTGGGAAGTGGCAAACTAGCGGTCGATCTAGCATTAAGGACTTCGAAGATATTGTCGCGATGGATATGGACTATCAGGCTAACTGGTCTATCTGGCGCGACCTAATCATTATTTTTAAGACGGTTGCTGTTGTTTTTGGGAGTAAAGACGCTTGTTAATTAACCGGCCAGTCTCCAAATCACCCTAACCCAAATCACCCTGATAAGCTAAAAACGACGCTATCTTCTGCACTTTGAAGGTGGCGTCGTTTTTTGATCGTCTGTCTTATCTAAAGATGAATTGGCTAGCTTTGACCGTTGTTGATGTTCTGAATAACTTCAGAGTCTGGCAGCAGCCGAATCTGGTTGAACATCTCTTCTTCTCTAGTCTGCATCTCGGCGATAACAAACTCTAAGGGCAAAACGCCAATGCTGATAGCGGCTCTAGCTTCAGGGTTACGCTGGCCTAGTTCGTTCAAAATAAGATTTAGGTCGTTGTAAGAGAAAAACATGGGAAAAGTGGGTTTTCCGTTTTCTTCTACTGGTGCGAGCGATCCGTCTTCAAACTGAGCATAAAAAAGCGGGACGCCACCTTTATACTCGGCGTTTAGCTGCGCGGCCTGATTAGCTTCCGATTCTTCTGGAATGTATATCAGACGCAAGGGTTGCTCGGTGCGAGTCTGACTTTCTTTGTAGAGTTTTTCGAGGCTTGTGAGTTTGATCTCGATGGTGGCGGCAAACTCGGGGTTGGCTTCTGCGGCTTTGGCGACAAACCCCTTGGCCTGCTCCTCGGAAAGAAACACATAAAGGCCAGGGTCAGACTCTGCGCTTTGGCCGGTGGGCAGTAGGAGTAGGCCCTGTTCTGTACCCAGGACGTAGGCGGGTACGTTGGTTAGCTTTGCCTCAATTTGTTCTGGAGGGAGGGCTAACGCAGGGAGTACGGCAATCGAACCGAATAGGCTGGTGCTAACGGCGGCGATCGCTAAAGTACTCGATAGAGTGCGACGAATAAAAGACGTCATAGATACTCCTGATTCTGCAAAGATGAGCAGCTTCATTATGGTTGCCTGCTGCGAAATATCTCAAGTGAGTATGGACAATAGACTGGTTGGCACATCGTAGAGATGCGGATTCATAACCTTCGCTAAATGCACCCAACCGGTACTAATCTAGCTCAATATCGCCTGATTGCACTTGGGTTAATTCAATCGGGATGACAGGATTCGAACCTGCGACATCCTGCTCCCAAAGCAGGCGCGCTACCAAGCTGCGCTACATCCCGGCCCCCATAGTACCATGGTGAGCGCTACTCAAAAATTCTTTTCTATTGTTAAAAGATTGGCAAAAGTGTCTAACTATCCCATCGATCTTCTTCCTGGCATGAGCGCCGCGCAAGCTCAGCAACTGTCTGACTTTGGCATTGCGACAACGTTCGATTTACTGCGGCAGGGTAATAGTTTGCAGCAGCGACAGACTTTGTCGGCGCGGCTAAGTACCCATATCAAGCACATTAATAAGTGGACGGCGCTGGCGAACCTGGCGCGGATTCCGGGGGTGGGCTGCGACTATTGCGGGCTGTTGCTCAATGCGGGGGTGAGTACACCGCAGCAGTTGGCGACGATGACCGTGCAGCGGCTGCATCCTCAGTTGCGAAAGCTGCAAATTCAATTGCTGAATCGGGCCGATTTAGCTCCAGATATGGCCCAGGTGTCGGGGTGGATTCAATCGGCGCAGCGGATGAGGCGATAGGGATGAGTTGGACGGTCAGTCTTTATTGTTTTGACCACTCACGACGTAGCATTGAATAGACCTGATGATCGACGAAGCAGTCATAGAGCCGCTCAGCGTCTCGTAGGGTTCCTTCGTACAGGAGCCCGAGTCTTTTAGCGACGGCTTGACTTTGAACGTTTTGCGGGGCGCAGCGAATATCTATGCGGTTGAGTTCTAAGATGTTGAATCCATGATCAAGGACGGCATGGCAAGAGCGGGTCATGATGCCTTTGCGCTGATGCGTTTGCGCTAACCAATAGCCGATTCCGCTCAAACGATTGTCCCAATTAATGTAGTTGAGGCCCACAATTCCTGCTATTTTGTCGTTGACTAAGATAGCCAACGTGAAGCCATTGTTTGCCTGAGCGCGATCGCTCGACGACTGAATAAAGCCTCGACTATCTGCAACTGTCCGACTGCTATCTAGCCAGGGCAGCCACTCCCGCAGGTAGGCGCGGTTTGCCTCCACTAAAGCGCAAAGCTCTTCGGCATCCGCGATCGCTAAGGGCCGTAGGTAAGTGCGATCGCCAATCTGACCAGTGAATCCTAAAGCCCCTGTCCGGGCTGTTTGCTTAGTCTGAGCGAGGGGTTCGAAATCAATTTGGCCTGAGAACATGCTTGGCGCTCGCTTACCTGATCAAACCTACTCTGGATACCAAAACATCCCTTTAATCCCTTCCGGGTCGGGCATGAAGCCGATTTGCTTATAAAATTCTACTACTTCGGGATCGGCGAAGAGCGTGACGTTGCTGATGTCTTCGTTGCGCAGCTTTTTGATGAGCTGTTTCATCAGGGCTTTGCCGAGTCCTTTGCCTTGCAGGTCTGGATGGACGACTACGTCCCAAATGGTAGCGTTGAAGGCGTGGTCAGAGGTGGCGCGAGAAAAGCCGACCAGCCGTTTGCGGGTGCCTTTTTGCTCCCACATGGTGATGACCAAGAAGCTGTGTTGAATGGCTTTTCGAACTTTACGGATGGGTCTACGAGACCAACCAACGGCGTCGCACAGTTCTTCTAGCTCGTATAGGTCGATGGTGCGGTCTACGCTAAAGAATATGCGGGTGTTTTCGCTGATTCCTTTGGCTTCGGCGATGACACCGGCGGAAGCCGTTGGCTGAGAAGCTGAAGCAGCGCCGGATGTATTGAACAGGCTTTTCCAGAAACCCATGCAGGCAAAGTAGTGATGTTCGTCAAGGTGGAGCGGAGGTTAGTAGCCAGTATATCGCTTGGGCGCTCATCTTATGGGTTTAGGCGGATAAACCTAGTGAAGCTGATGTCATTCGGGCAACCTAGAGCGCCACCCATCTATCGGGGTGAGATCTTGCTAGCAGGGTCTTTGGATCAGTTTGGGATGGCGCTCCCCTGCTATATCTTTCGGCTGCTTTTTGACTATGGCATCTGGTTTAGACCCCTCGACGCTAGCACTGCTCAAACGCTTCAACCGGGCATTTCCTCAGTTTTATGAGCAGTTTGTGGGCAGTGATATTCAGCTTCAGAACTTGCGTTTGGCCTATCAGCTTTTTAGAACGGAAAAGGCGGTGATTGAGCTGCATTCGGAGGGCGATCGCTCCACCTTGCATTTTGCCTACCGCAACCAGTCTTTTTTGCTAAGCGACATTTTTGGCGTACTGGCGGCCTATGGTCTAACGATTCATAGCCTGAGCCTGTATGGGCAGATTTATCCGCCGATGCTGGTGTTTGCCAAACTGGTAGTGTCTCGGGGGGGGACGGCGCTGTCGCCTAAAACTGCTGACAACGTGCGGCGAGCTATGCGCGAGGCGCTGTCGGGTCGGTTTGAGGTGGAGGATATGCTGAATGTGGAGTTTAATCTGGATGCGGGCTTGGACAAGGTGGAGACCGAGTTCTATGTCGATCCGGTGTTTCATCTGCCAGCGCTGCTGATTGAGGCGGATAACCAGCCGGGACTTTTTTATAAGGTGATGCACACCATTTGGCAGGAAGATTTGCTGGTGGTAAATGCGAATTTGCTGGTGTGGCGGGGGCGAACCAGGCTAATTTTATATTTGCTGGGGCCGAATGAGGGGGTGATTCCGGAGTATTTGGGCCAGAAGATTGCGGAAGGGGTGCGGTGTCGGTTGTTGGCAGGGTGATGAGTGGTGAGTGAAGAGGGGCGGCATAGCGGTAAAATAAGGGATGCCGACTATTTCAATTCCTAGTGCTACTCACGCTTACGATCTGACGACATCAAGTTCTGAGGCGGGTTCTGCTTGCTGTGAGACGATAGTTTTTATTCATGGTTGGCTGCTAAGTCGTTCTTATTGGCAGCCTTTGGTGGCCGAGTTGTCGGCTGACTATCACTGTTTGACGTATGACCTGCGTGGGTTTGGCGAATCGACTCAGCCTTTGAGGGAGCCGCCTTTAACTGCGTCTGATACTTTTTCTCGTTACAGCTTGGCAGCTTATGCTCGAGATTTAAAGCAGTTACTTGATCGGCTTGGCCTTGATCAAGTTTGGCTACTGGGTCATTCTTTGGGGGGGGAGTATTGCGCTGTGGGCGGCTTACCTGTTTCCGCACCGAATTAAGGGCGTGATTTGTATTAATGCGGGCGGTGGAATTTATATTGATAAAGCGTTTGAGAAGTTTCGGACGGCGGGTCAGCAGATGGTGAAGTTTCGCCCGAGCTGGCTGAATCGGCTGCCGCTGTTGCCTCAGGTATTTGCTCGACTGATGGTGCAGCGATCGCTAGATACTCGATGGGGACGGCAGCGAATTCAGGATTTTGTGCGGGCTGATCGGCTGGCTGCGGAGGGGGCTTTGTTGGAGTCTACAACGGAAGCTGAGGTGGGTCGGTTGCCTTTGCTGATGAGTAAGCTGACTCATCCAGTGCACTTTATTACAGCGAGCCAGGATAAGGTGATGCCGCCTCGATTTGTGCGATATTTGGCCAGCTTTCATCCGCGCTTTGTAGAGGGCGAAACGGTGACTGAGCTGTCTGACTGCGGGCATATGGCGATGGTTGAGCAGACGGCGGCGGTGGCGGATGTGGTGCGCTTTACGATTGAGCGGGACTACGACTAAGAGAATTATGAGCGTGCTAGATAGAGCTGTTGAGTGTCGGTGATAGAGAGTTTGGACTGACCGCCTAGCGTGAGGGCGGAGCGATCGCCCTTTTCAAAATGCGCTACCGCTGCGCAGGCAATCATGGCCGCGTTGTCGGTGCAATATTTCATCGGTGGGAAAATCACCCTGAGATTATTTTGGGCGGCGGCTTGCTGAAGACCGGCGCGCAGTCCGGTATTAGCGGCAACGCCTCCCCCCACGACAATCGTATCGAGAGCGTAGTCTTGAGCGCAGGCGATCGCCCGTTTAACCAAAGCTCGCACCACCGTAGCCTGAAAGCTAGCGGCAATATCGGCTACGGGCAGCTCACGCTCTGGCTGATGGGCCTTTAACTTTTCAGTTAGCCGCAGCACCGCCGTTTTTAATCCGCTAAAGCTGGCATCGTAGGGATGGAACCCACCGCCGGGTATAGAGATTTTTCCTTCGGGTAGTGGAAACGCTTTGGGATTGCCCGTTTGGGCGAGGCGGTCAATCTCGGGGCCACCGGGATAGCCCAAGTCCAGCAGTCTAGCGACTTTGTCGAAGGCTTCACCGGCAGCATCGTCGCGGGTTTTGCCTAAGATATCGTATTCGCCTGGGCCGCGTACGTGAATGAGGCTAGTATGGCCACCGGACACTAGCAGACAAAGAAAAGGAGGCTGAAGCTGATCGTCGCTGAGGTAGGCGGCGTAGATATGCCCTTCTAGGTGATGAACGCCCAAAAAAGGTTTGTTGTGGACCATGGCTAGGGTTTTAGCGGCGGTAATGCCAACCATAAGCGCGCCGACTAGTCCGGGGGCGCAGGTGGTGGCGATCGCATCAATGCTGTCCCAGGTGAGGTTGGCGGCGGTGAGAGATTGAGCGATCGCCCTGCCGATGGCGCTCACGTGTTCTCTAGACGCGACTTCGGGAACAACACCGCCGTACTGCCGGTGAATTTCAATTTGTGAGGCCACTACGCTGCTGAGTACCTGACGACCCTGCACAATTGCAACCGCCGTTTCATCGCAGCTTGTTTCTACGGCTAAGACAGTAGCGGCTAAGTCAGTAGCGGGCCTTGCAGGCAAATTAACGGGTAAGTTGTTCTTTCTTTCTAGGCCAGTGCTCATGCTTTGCTATTTTTCTGTCGTATTTTTCTCTTCGTCGTATTTTTCTCTTCAGAGAGATTAAAAGATCATTCTTTCAGCAGGCGAAAGAGTGTCCTTAAACATCTTAGACTGTTAATTAGCAACTACTCACTCCTTCTCTGAGCCGCTTGGTTTAAGCGCTTGGTTCGGACGTTTTGTTCAAAGAGTGTGTCGGGATGTAAAGCCTGATGAGGCTTTCTTTACGGCGATTCCAAACGGGGAGTATGATTTGCTAAAAGCTAAGCGAGTTTGTATGGGGCTGTGTTTATCACACTCAACCTAAATATAGACTGGCTTATGTTTTTCGTAATGAGAGGAAACTAATTATATGCGACGGTTATTTGCCCTGGTTTTAGTTCTCTGCCTCTCCTTCGGGTTTGCCTCTCCGGCGTCCGCAGGTCTTGCAGGTGACGATGTATCCGGCTTGGTGCCTTGCGGCGAGTCCCCTGCTTTCCAACAACGAGCAGCGGCGGCTCCTACCGAGGCGGCCAAGGCCCGGTTTGATTTTTATGCCAACACTAGCCTTCTGTGTGGCCCCGAGGGACTTCCCCATCTGGTTGTAGACGGCGATTTGGCTCACGCGGGTGAGTTTTTGATTCCTAGCGTACTGTTCTTGCTGATTGCCGGTTGGATCGGCTGGGCAGGTCGCTCTTATGTGATCGCAGTTCGCGCCGACAAGAATCCTGAAGAGAAAGAGATCATTATTGATGTGCCTTTGGCCATTAAATGTTCTTTGAGTAGTGCACTATGGCCTCTGCTCGCGTTTAAAGAAATAACGTCGGGTGAGATGTTTGCGAAGAAGGAAGAGATTACGGTCTCTCCTCGCTAGTGCTAGGTTGCGTTTGAGCTGTTTGTCTTGCTTTTGTTTTTCTCAGGCTCGGCAAATAGCTTAAAGAACTGATTGGCTTCAGGCTTGCTTAGCGCTTGCTTATCTTTAGCTAATTTGTTTTCATTTAAGACCATTTATTTAGGCTCCAAAGGAGAAATATCCATGAGCAGTAATTTATTGAAGTATCTTTCCACAGCTCCGGTGATTGCCACCGTGTGGATGACGATCACCGCTGGTATCATCATCGAGTTCAATCGTTTTTTTCCAGACCTGTTGTTGCACCCCTAAAAGCACGACATTGATTAATTAACCTATTGAAAAGTTTGGAGAACTTGTGAACTAGATATGCCATCCTCATCGCAATTTATCAAGCCCTATGCTGGCGACCCCCAGATAGGCAACCTAGAGACCCCGTTAAATTCTTCGGGTCTATCTCAGGCGTTTTTGAGTAACTTGCCGGCGTACCGCCAGGGACTTTCCCCTCAGCGTCGTGGTCTAGAAGTAGGTATGGCCCACGGCTATTTACTGTACGGTCCGTTTGCTTTGCTTGGCCCCTTGCGCGACACTGATGTTCCAGCGATCGCGGGCCTACTAGCCGCTGTGGGTCTGGTCTTGATTCTAACCGTTTGTCTCTCGCTCTATAGCGGTGCCAACATCGCGCCTGAAGTGTCTCGCAACACATTACCTTATCAGCCACCCGAAGGACTTAGCACCGACGAAGGCTGGAGCGAATTTGCTGGCAGCTTCTTGATTGGCGGCATTGGCGGTGCGCTCTTCGCGTATGCGCTTTCTGCTAATCTGCCTAGCATTTTGAATTTGGTTGCAGGCGCTAACTAAGTTCCGACTTGCACTCATCAAGCTGCTGGGCGACGGGTCGCTGGCCTGGTTTAGCCGTAGCGAGAAAAGAGTAAAAGAACAGTAAAAATCCTCTCTTGGTAGATGCCGGGGGGGGATTTTTTATGGTGATGATGAGAAGACAGTTTAGAAGGGCAAAGTCTTCTAAAATAATTGCGGTCAGTCGTGGAAATGTAAAGGCACCTTCGACGATTGGTGTTGTCTCAGGTGAATTTGTATGGATGTTGGCGTTCCCAAAGAAACTAAGGATCAGGAATTTCGGGTGGGCCTAACGCCTGCTAGCGTTGGAGCGCTGACTAGTCGCCATCATCGGGTTGTGGTGGAGAGCGGTGCGGGCGTAGGGGCGGGTTTTTCTGATGAGGACTATGCGCAGTCCGGGGGCGAAATTGTCGCTGAGGCGAAGACGGCTTGGGCGCAGGCGATGGTGGTGAAGGTAAAAGAACCGCTACCGGCTGAATATGACTATTTGCGGGCCGATCAGCTATTATTTACCTATTTGCATTTGGCGGCGGGGCGGGGATTGACGGAGCGGCTGATAGAGAGTGGGGTGAGTGCGATCGCCTACGAAAGCGTAGAAAAAGACGGCGCTTTTCCACTGCTGGCTCCCATGAGCATCATCGCGGGTCGGCTGTCTGTACAGTTTGGGGCGCGGTACTTAGAGAAGCAGCAGGGCGGTCGAGGCGTTTTGCTGGGCGGCGTACCCGGTGTAAGCGCGGGTAAAGTGGCTATTTTAGGCGGTGGCGTGGTGGGCACTGAAGCCGCGAGGATGGCGGTGGGGCTGGGCGCACAGGTCACCATTATAGATATCAGCGTGGAGCGGCTGAGCTATTTGGAAACGCTGTTTGGCTCGCGGGTGAGTTTGCTGTATAGCACCGAGGATAGTATTGCTAAGGCCGTGGCGGACGCTGACTTGCTGGTCGGGGCGGTTTTAGTGCCGGGTCGCAAAGCGCCGACGCTAGTGACTAAAGCCATGGTAAAGACGATGCGAACTGGATCGGTGATGGTGGATGTGGCGGTCGATCAGGGTGGCTGCATTGAGACGCTGCGGGTGACTTCTCACAGCGAGCCGACCTATGAGGCGCTGGGCGTGGTGCATTATGGGGTGCCCAATATGCCGGGGGCGGTTCCCTGGACGGCGACTCAGGCGCTGAACAACAGTACGCTACCCTACGTTTTGCATCTGGCGGATGCTGGATTAGACTGCCTTTACGATAAGTCTGAGGTGGGTCGAGGGCTTTTGAGTGCGCTGAACGTCAGCGATTATCAGTTAGTTCATCCGGCGGTGAGGGCGGTTTTTCCCGATTTGTAAGCAGGCTTAATTGGCTAGAGCCGCGACGGTTTTGTTGTACTGCTGCAAAATATCTTGGCGATCGTTTTCTTCGGGAATATTGTCTGGGTTTTGGCCGCCTCTTTGGATCATGTCTGCCTGACGGCGAAGCGATCGCTTTTGCGGCTGAGTGTGACACTGTTCGCCAATCTTTTCGATAGCTTCTAGCAGTCGTAGGGTCACCGAGACATCGGACTGTCCGTATTGTCTAATCTGGTCGAAGGCGGCTTTGACGATGGATTCGAAGGTAACAGGGTTAATGATGAGCCGAAGCTGGCGACTGTCATCAAAGCGATAGATGGACTGGGGCGCTTTTTGAGAAATCTCGCAAAGCCGCATGGTGAGACGGTCAATGCAGCGAATAGCGGTGAAAGGGTCGTTAACGGCGGGTGAGATGGCTCGGATGGCGATTTCTACTAGCTGCTTGACTGGAAATTCTATGTCGTGCTCGGGTTTGCGCTGATTGCCGCAGGTGAGGGCGTCGTTGATGTCTATGCTTAGCGTTTGGTGCGAGGCTAGGTGTGGGGTTTTTTCGGCGTAGGCGTAGAGGATCTGGCTATTTTTGACGGCGAACTGTCCGGGACGGTAAAGCAGTTTTAGGATGAGATTGTGCTGAGCTGCGATCGCGCATAAAGCGTCGTAGTCTATTTTTTGAATATATCCGTTGTGATGGGAGGGAAGGGCGATCGCTTTCTGCTCAAAATCAGCGGGGACTTCCTGAATCTGTCTGGCTGCTGCGGATTTGTTGTTTTTGCTCTGTTGGTCAAACTGTTCTCTAGATTTTGGCAGTACCCGGTGAATACTGCTTTCTAAGTCTTTGCCGATTCTGGCAATGAGGTTGTCGGCATGTACGGTGTCCGCAATGTGATGAACAAAATAGATAATGACAAACGTGCTGATAACAGCCAGCAGAAATCCAACAAAGACAGAGATTTGCGGCGTGAAACTAATGTTTTTTGAGTCTTCTATGGCCCACAAGATAGCGATTTGGTAGACAAAGGTGGCACCACAAGTTCCGAGCGTTATCTGACTAACGCGATCATGCATAAAGTCGCGCAGCATTCTAGGGCCAAACTGCCCGGAGGCTAGCTGGATGGCAATAATAACGATTGAGAAGATGGAGCCTGCTACGGTGAGAATTGAAGTGGCGATCGCACTAAGTAACGTACCGGCACTTTGCGTTCCCTTAGGAACCAAGGCTCCTAAAACTTCAACCCCCTCAATCTGTAAGCTCCTATCAACCGTAGTTAGCACTACTGCTAGTAGCAGTGCCGACAGAATCATCATGGCTGGCACAAACCAAAAGCTAGTGCTTAGAGAGTCCCACAGTTTGCTCAAACCTAATACCTGCTAATTTTTATTTAGCTTATTGTCTAGCAGATAGGTATTAACTGCTTTCAGCCTTTTGCCATAGGTTAAGTAGTTTTATCCTGATTGCCGTAAGTAAAGGAACAACCTGCCGACGTCCGCATACGACTGACAGCCACTTGTCAATTTATCTTTAGTATACTTTTATACGTCATAATACGCCCAAAGATGGTCATGTTGTCTATCTACAGATAGCTGCCTGAGATTAAGTGTTCGACTTAAATAGCTCAATCAGACTCTGAACACACTGCTTCTGGCCTGATTATCTAAAACTTCGTATGGCTCAATTTTGGACTCTGATTGGCTTTATTTCAATGACAGCAGGTGCGCTCTTTTTTGGCTATAAAGCCTCTAGCGCTAACAGCGAACGATGGCGTATTCTGCTGATGCTGAACTTTTTTATCGCTACGATTGCGTCTGTTTTGTATCTGGTTATTTTAACCGGGCAAGGCGAGGGCATCTATAACGACCATAATTCTCATTGGGTGAGATATGTTACCTGGTTTCTCTCTACCCCACTGTTGCTGCTAGTGCTTTCGCACTTGGGGCGCACTCGGCTTTCTACGATTGGCGGGTTGTTGGGTGCTAATGCTCTGATGTTGGCAACTGGATTTCTAGCCGACGTCTATCCCAAGCCTCATAACATTACCTGGTACTTTATTAGCTGCGGTGCGTATGTAGGGGTTGCCTGCATTTTGCTGTCTTCTTACCGCGCGGAGGCCGAGCGTAACCATCCTGGCAAGGTAGGCAAAGATGCTTTTCAGCGGTTGTTGACGGTGCATTTAGTGCTTTGGACGATCTATCCTATCGTTTGGATTTTGGCAGACACTGGTATTGATGCTATTAGTGACGGTGTAGAGGCTATGCTATACACGATTTTAGATGTGACATCTAAAGTTGGATTTGGACTGCTTTCGATCAGTACTATGAAAAAGTTAGAGAAGTTTCCAGCCTGGGCTGAAAAAGACGAGGTTGTTTCTTCGATGCCAACGCCGACTACTCATCCCGATTTTGGTAATCCAGGGTTAGAACAAGTTTCAGGACGAGGTACTTTGTAGCCTTCAAAACCAATCAGCCCAAGCTTATTCTACGGTAAGATAGCTTGGGCTTTTGGTTGAGTCAGTTTGCCAGCACAGGTGCGGATTCTCTATAGAGCCTGTTTGGGATCTTTCGAGTAGAATTATAGATGGCAAATACGACGTACCCTTTTAAGCATGGCATATTCAAGCAGCCTCAGCGACCAAGAATGGGAAATCATAGAACCCCTGCTGCTAGAGGTGCTACCGCCTAAAAAGCAAACTAGGCCACCAAAATGGACAAAACGAGAAATCCNGGCGAACGGCAGGTGTGTTGGAAGACTTGATGGCGCTATTGCACGGTCAAGTCCGCAGCCAAGTCAAAAAAAAGCGAAATGGACAACCTTGATGATCGTAGATTCGCAGGCGACGAAGAATACTTGCACGGCTAGTGTGACCTCGAAAGGTTTCTGTCGATACAAAGCGACAAATGGCATCAAACGGCACTTAACGGTTGATACCCTCGGGTTTCCTTTCTTTACGTTGTGTACAGCAGCGAATGTTTCAGACAACGCAGGATTGATTGAGATGTTAAGCCAAAACATCGATTACTTTCGCGCCAAGCCAGTCAATATCCCTAAAATCACTGTGCTGCTAGACCACGGCTATGACCCCAAACATCTTGCCCGTGAACTAGAAAAAGTATATCCACAAATCATGCGGAAGATTAAGTTTGAACTCTCTGCAAAACTCTCGAAGTCAGAAAAAGTAGCACAAGGAAAAACTGGCTTTATTCCAGCAGTTGCCCGATGGGTGGTTGAGCGCTCTAATGCTTGGGTGGAGCGTTGTAAGATTCTAGTCAAAAACTATGAGAGAACGCTGCCGAACGCGACCGCTAAACTCAACCTATGCTTCATCAGGCTAATGGTCAAAAGGCTTGCAGCCAATATCTAAAGATCCCAAATAGGTTCTATAAGCAGACGGCTTAGGCATTTTTAGAAAAGCTCGGACTAGGACAGGCCAGAGACCTATCCTACAAGAACTGAACGCTCTCAAAGGAACTATTGAAATTAATTTTGTGGCGTTATGACTCAATGGACTGACCGGATTGGCAAGCGAAATCCTCAATTTTTAAGAGAATGTAGAGGCCGACTAAAATCTCGTAATGTGATCGCGGCGATTGTCCTTTC
The DNA here is from genome assembly GCA_003242035.1 of Nodosilinea foveolarum. GTDB lineage: Bacteria > Cyanobacteriota > Cyanobacteriia > Phormidesmidales > Phormidesmidaceae > Phormidesmis > Phormidesmis foveolarum. The sequence goes on from QBMC01000037.1 coordinate 29,966, forward strand.
GCTGATTTTTCAGTTTTTGCTGTACATTTCGGTGGCTGGACTCGGCGGCGAGATTGTGCTTCAAGATCAGCGGTCTGTTTGTCAGGCGTTGAGCTGGATAATGCCCTACGTACTGTTTGTGCTGGGTGGGTTTTATATTGTTGATGACCTGACGAAAGAAGAGAGAACGGGGACGCTGAATTTTATTCGGCTTAGCCCGCGTCCGGCGCAGGAAATTTTGTTGGGTAAGCTGCTGGGTGTGCCGTTGCTGCCCGTCATTTTGGCGCTGACGGCGGTGCCGCTGCATGTGATTTCGGGGCTGCTGGGTGGCGCTTCGGCGCTGTGGTTTTTGAGCTACTACGGCGTGTTGGCCTTTGGTACGGCGTTTGTATATACGCTGGCGCTGTTGTTTGGCTTTGTGGGGAGCGCTTCGCCGTTTGGTAAGCAGCAGGCGTTGAACGCGATCGCCTTTGCCGGTCTAGCTTTAGTCATCATTACACCGATCTTTATGGCCTGGAATACGTTCGCTACATGGGAGGGGTTCAAGTTTGGATCGGCGCTGTATACACAACCCTATAATGGAGCGCGGGCAGAACCTTTTGTGCAGTGGCTGTATTTGCCGATTGTGGGGAACTTGCTAATCGCGCATTTGTTTACGCTGGGTAATTTGGCCATTGGCACGTTTGTGACTTGGCGAGTGCTGCTGCGAACGTTTCGCATTCCTCAGGCCACGCTGTTGAGCAAGCGAATTAGCTACCTGATCGTGGCTTACTTAAATATGCTGCTGTGGGGCTTCTTTCAAAACAATCTGATCCAATCGTCTGAAGGTCGCATTTTAGGCTTTGCGGCGGCGGCGTTTGCGCTCAATGTGGCGATCGCCTTCCTACTAATCTTTGCGATCGCCCCCACCCGCCAAACGCTGATCGACTGGAGCCGAGCGCGAGGCGGCAGCATCCTTGATTGGGTATGGAACGACAATAGCCCTTCTGTACTCTCTATTCTCATCAGCGCGGCGATCGCGGGTGCGCTCATCGTGCCTTGGATCTTAATTGTCGATAGAGGCGAAGAGGTTGCGATTTTGCCGATGATCTTGGCGACACTGAGCCTGGGCACCTGCGCCTTAATTTACGCCACGATTGTACAGCTTATTTTCAGCTCGAAGCTGAGAGCACCGTTTGTATGGGCTATCGGTACAGTGGCGACGATTGCCGCCGTACCCCCGATCTTTTTGGGCGTTCTCGACATTGGTACTTATGGCTCTATGACCGCTGCTGAAATGGCGATTTGGACATTTTTTGGCTTGCCGTTTGGCATTGCTAATCAGTCGGGAATGGAGTCGGCAGCGTTGGGCATTGGCATTGGCTGGGCCTTGCAGATAGTGGTTCTACTCATATTGTTGAGTCGGTTGGCTCGTAGTCTGAAGCAGCTTTCGGAGAGAAGGGCGATCGCACCTCGTTAAGGCAGCAACAGATTGTTTGAATTGAGGACTGTAGGGTTTGTTTGTGAGGTTGGGGAAAGCGATCGCCCACTAAAACAAAGGGTTTGCTCTAGGACTGATCGCTTAAATCGCGGGGATGAAGGAATGCAGGCGTCGTAAATTGGAAAGGAATACGGCTTCAGTCTTAGGGTTATTGCTGGCATTGAGGGTTATACTCAGCGCAAACAATAGCAACTATAGTATCGAACTAGCCTCATGACTGACCTCGACCTGATTCGTCAACTTGGAGAGCTGCTGCGCTGTCCCCTACAAGAAGTTTCTGAAGAGCAATTTAAGCGGCACGAGCAGATTGCTTATTCTGCGCAGGGCAACGCAGCACAAGAACAAATTACTAGAGATGCCTACTGTTTGGCAGCAGATGGCACCGTCAGCGGGCTACTTTTGCAGCCGGTAACCAGTGAGTTACTCTATGACTTTCCTTTTCAGCAGCTTGGGCAGCTAAAGTACCTATACCTATCAATAGTCAACTTACAGAGCTGCTTATTCCTCAATAAGCTAACGGGACTGACAACGCTTGATCTAAGTAACGACAGCATCACGGATTGTTTATTCCTCAATAAGCTAACGGGACTGACGACGCTCGATCTCAGTTACAACAGCATCACGGATTGGTCATTTCTCAATAAGCTAACGGGACTGACGACGCTCGATCTCAGTAACAGCCGCATCATGGATTGGTTATTCCTCAGGAAGCTAACGGGACTGACGACACTCAATTTAAGTAACAGCGGTATCACAGATTGTTCATTCCTCAGCAAGCTAACGGGACTGACAAAGCTCAATCTCAGTAACAACGACATCACAGATTGTTCATTCCTCAGCAAACTAACGGGACTGACGACGCTCAATCTCAGTAACAACGGCATCACAGATTGTTCATTCCTCAGCGAACTAGCGGGACTGACGACGCTCAATCTCAGTAGCAACCGCATCACAGATTGTTCATTCCTCCGCGAACTAGCGGGACTGACGATGCTCAATCTCAGTAACAACCGCATTACGGATTGGTCATTCCTCAGCAAGCTAATGGAACTGACGACACTCGATCTACGTTACAATCGCATCGCGGATTGTTCATTCCTTAGCGAACTAACGGAACTGACGACGCTCAATCTACGTTACAACCGCATCATGGATTGGTCATTCCTCAGCGAGTTAACGGGACTGACGACGCTCGATCTAAGTGATAACCGCATCACAGAAATCCCTAAGCGGCTAGCTGAAGGCAGAATGGCAGTTGAAGTAGATAACCTATCTGCATCTAGTTACATAAATCTCTACAACAACTCTATCGAAGCCCCGCCCTTGGAGATTGTTCGTCAGGGCAATGTTGCTATCCTCAGCTACTATGACCAACTCACCATTCAAGGCCAAGACCATCTCTACGAGGCCAAAATGCTCATTGTCGGCGAAGGCGAAGCGGGCAAGACCACCCTATCCCAAAAAATCCTTACCCCCAACTGCCCTCTACTCCACGTTGATGATCGCACTCGGGGCATCAGTATCAAAACGCATATCTTCACCTGTCCGGACAAAGACAGCCCAGAGCACGAGCGAGACTTTCACCTCAATATCTGGGACTTCGGCGGCCAAGAAATCTACCACTATACTCACCGTTTCTTCCTTTCCAAACGCTCCCTCTATGTCCTCGTTGCTGACAACCGCAAAGACGACACTGACTTCAACTACTGGCTCAACATCATCGAGCAATTTGCAGACAGTAGCCCACTCATTATCGTCCTTAACGAAAAGGGCGACATTCAGCGCACCTGTAACCGGGCAGAGCTGCGCAGCCGCTACCCAGACAGCATCAAAGAAATTCTCTCTGTAAACTTCAAAACCCACGAAGAGCCAGATAAAACAAAAGCCAATGACCGACTCAAAGGCATCAACACTTTAGTCAGCCACATCCAGCACTGCGCACAAAACCTCCCCCACATTGGCGAACCCGTCCCCGCCCGCTGGGTAGATGTGCGCCAGTCCATAAAAACCGACAGCCGCAACTACATATACCGCGAACAGTTCGACGAACTCTGTCAAGATCAAGACATCACTGCCCCCACCGACATCAACACGCTGCTCGGCTACTTCCACGACTTAGGCATTCTCCTCCACTTTGCCGCCAGCCCTTTTCTGCGCGATCGAGTCATCCTAAAACCCACCTGGGCCACCAACGCCGTCTACCGCATCTTCGACGACGACCGCATCAAAGCCAAAGCAGGCCGTTTCACCCGCCAAGACTGCGCCGACATCTGGCAAGACCCCCAATATCGCCACATGCACGATGTCCTCATCGAGCTAATGAAAAACTTCCGCCTCATCTACGAAACCAACCCTGACA